>NZ_JBHUXV010000161.1:0-18484 GCF_042669125.1 Streptomyces sp. NPDC057253
ATCCAAGACCTCGTCGCTGACGTCGAAGTTGGCGAAGACGTTCTGGACGTCGTCGCTGTCCTCGAGGGCGTCGATCAGCTTGAAGATCTTCTTGGCGCCCTCCTCGTCCAGCTCGACCTGCATGGTCGGGACGAAGTTGGCCTCGGCGGAGTCGTAGTCGATCCCGGCGTCCTGGAGGGCGGTGCGGACGGCGACCAGGTCGGTGGCCTCGCTGAGCACCTCGAAGGACTCGCCCAGGTCGTTGACCTCCTCGGCGCCCGCGTCCAGGACCGCGCCGAGGACGTCGTCCTCGCTGAGCTCGCCCTTGGGGACGATGACGACGCCCTTGCGGTTGAAGAGGTACGACACCGAACCCGGGTCGGCCATGGAGCCGCCGTTGCGGGTCATGGCGACGCGCACGTCGGAGGCGGCGCGGTTGCGGTTGTCGGTGAGGCACTCGATGAGCACCGCGACGCCGTTCGGGCCGTAGCCCTCGTACATGATCGTCTCGTAGTCGGCGCCGCCGGCCTCGAGGCCGCCGCCGCGCTTGACCGCGGAGTCGATGTTCTTGTTCGGGACCGACTGCTTCTTGGCCTTCTGGATGGCGTCGTAGAGCGTCGGGTTGCCCTCGATGTCGACACCGCCCATGCGGGCCGCGACCTCGATGTTCTTGATCAGCTTCGCGAAGAGCTTGCCGCGCTTGGCGTCGATCACGGCCTTCTTGTGCTTCGTCGTAGCCCATTTAGAGTGGCCGGACATCTGCCTGTCTCCTTCGCGTAACCCATCCCTGCAACCAACGCCTGAGATCCTACAAGGACTCCGGCGCCCGGTTCGCGCGCACCATGTCGACAAAGAGAGCGTGCACGCGGTGGTCGCCGGTCAGTTCCGGGTGGAAGGACGTGGCGAGCGCGTTGCCCTGGCGGACCGCGACGATGTGGCCGTCGTGCTCGGCGAGCACCTCGACCTCGGCGCCGACCGACTCGACCCAGGGGGCGCGGATGAAGACGCCCTCCACGGGGTCGCCCGGGACTCCCCGCACGCCGACGGCCGCCTCGAAGGACTCGTTCTGTCGTCCGAAGGCGTTGCGGCGCACGATCATGTCGATGCCGCCGATCGTCTCCTGGCCCGAGCGCGGGTCGAGGATCTTGTCGGCGAGCATGATCAGGCCCGCGCAGGTGCCGTAGACGGGCAGGCCGTCGCGTACGCGCGCGCGGAGGGGCTCCATCAGGCCGAAGAGGACGGCCAGCTTGGAGATCGTGGTCGACTCGCCGCCGGGGACGACGAGGCCGTCGACCTCGGCGAGTTCCTCGGGGCGCCTGACCGGCCTGGCCACGGCGTCGGCCGCGGCCAGGGCGACGAGGTGCTCCCGGACGTCGCCCTGGAGGGCCAGGACGCCGATGACAGGGGCTTCGTTGGACATGGGGTGGTTACCAGCCGCGGTTGGCGTAGCGCTCGGTCTCGGGGAGGGTGTCGCAGTTGATGCCGACCATGGCCTCGCCGAGGTTGCGGGACGCGTCCGCGATGATCTTCGGGTCGTCGTAGAAGGTGGTGGCCTTCACGATGGCGGCGGCGCGCTTGGCCGGGTCGCCGGACTTGAAGATGCCGGAGCCGACGAAGACGCCCTCGGCGCCGAGCTGACGCATGAGCGCGGCGTCGGCGGGGGTGGCGACGCCACCGGCGGAGAACAGCACCACGGGGAGCTTGCCGAGCTCGGCGACCTCCTTGACGAGCTCGTAGGGGGCGCGCAGCTCCTTGGCGGCGGCGTACAGCTCGTGATTGTCGTAGCCGCGCAGGCGGGCGATCTCGTTCTTGATCTGGCGCAGGTGGCGGACGGCCTCGACGACGTTTCCGGTGCCGGCCTCGCCCTTGGAGCGGATCATGGCCGCGCCCTCGGCGATGCGGCGCAGGGCCTCGCCCAGGTTGGTGGCACCGCAGACGAACGGGGTCGTGAAGGACCACTTGTCGGAGTGGTTGACCTCGTCGGCGGGGGTGAGGACCTCGGACTCGTCGATGTAGTCGACGCCGAGAGACTGGAGGACCTGGGCCTCGACGAAGTGGCCGATGCGGGACTTCGCCATGACCGGGATGGACACGGCCTCGATGATGCCCTCGATCATGTCCGGGTCGGACATCCGGGCCACGCCGCCGTCCTTGCGGATGTCGGCGGGGACCCGCTCCAGGGCCATGACGGCGACGGCGCCCGCGTCCTCCGCGATCTTCGCCTGCTCCGGCGTGACGACGTCCATGATCACGCCGCCCTTGAGCTGCTCCGCCATACCGCGCTTCACGCGCGCGGTGCCGGTCTCGGGAGCCTGGTTCTCGGTGCTGGACACGGGTTTGACCTCGCTGAAGTGAAAAGAGGATTTGTGCAGCACCGAGGAAACGTCATCGGACCAGGCCACAGCAAGGGCCAATGGGGAGCCGGTGGATCGTTTTCGTGGCCCCGGGGGTGGGGCCGGGTCGCCTGTTCCCTATGCGCTCCGGTCGACGAGTGCCGCGGGCGGCTCGTCGTCCATCTCGAAGGCCATCGGGAAGGGGGCGTGGCCGGCGAGGCGGAACCAGCGGACCTTGCGGTGCTCGCGGAGCCTGCGGGCCGCTCCCACCGCGTCGTTGTGGAAGCGGCGGGCCATCGGGACCCGTCGTACGGCCTCGGTGAGCTCGTGGGCCGCGGCCTCTCCCCCGGGTGCCTCGCGGACCGCCTCCACCTGGGGCGGCTCCGCGAACACGGCCCGCAGCGCCTGGCTCAGCTCGCTCTCCGCGACCTCCCGCTGCTCCTCCTCGGCCTGCCGCGCCGCGTGCGCGGCCTCGTACAGCACGATCGACGCGGCCGGGTCGAGCACACCGGAGGTGGCCAGCTCCAGCGCCACCGACGCCCGCCGCACCAACTGCGCGTCCAACCCCGCGCGCGTGGCGTCGATCCTGGCATGCAGCCGGTCGAGACGGCCCGCGGTCCAGCTGAGGTAGAGCCCGATCGCGACGAGCGCGACGAGGATCCAGATGAGGGTGGGAGTCACGGGGAGCAGGCTATCGGGGCGAGTAAGGGCAGTAAGGGTCGAGTCCCGGGTGCGGGTGCGTCGTGGCTGGTCGCGCAGTCCCCGCGCCCCTGGGTGGGTGCAGTCAGGGTTGCCCGGCGTGATCAGGCACGGGACCTCTCAGGGTCTGGTCAGGCAAGCCCCGCCGCACCCGCAACCCGCAGGCCCCGGTACCGCTCAGTCCCGCGCCAACCCCAGCCGTGCCCGCAGTCCCGTCCCCCGGTCGTCCTCCGCCGCTGCCACCGCTGCCGCGCCCGCCGTCACCGTTTCGTAGACCGACAGGATGTCCGCGCCTACGGTCGACCAGTCGAAGCGGCGGACGTGGGCGCTGCCGCGTTCGCGCAGTTCGGCGAGGCGTGCCGGGTCGCCGAGGAGTCGTACGGCCGCTTCCGCCAGCGCGTCCGCGTCCTCGTTGGCGAAGAGCTCGCCCGCCGAGCCGTGGTCCAGGACCTGGGCGAAGGCGTCCAGGTCGGAGGCGAGCACCGCGGCGCCCGCCGACATGGCCTCGACCAGGATGATCCCGAAGCTCTCGCCGCCGGTGTTGGGCGCGATGTACAGGTCGACGCTGCGCAGGAAGCGGGCCTTGTCCTCGTCGCTGACCATGCCGAGGAACTCCACCCGCGCACGCAGCTCCTCGGGGAGGGACTCCACCGCCTCCTCCTCGTCACCGCGCCCGGCGACCAGCAGCCGCGTCCCCGGCCGCTCGGCCAGGATCCTCGGCAGGGCCTTCATCAGCACCGGAAGGCCCTTGCGGGGCTCGTCGATGCGTCCCATGAACCCGATCGTGCCGCCCTGCCACTCGGGTTTCGGCTCGGCCTTGGCGAAGAAGTCGACGTCCACGCCGTTGGGGATGACCACCGCGTCGCCGCCCAGGTGCTCGACCAGCGTGCGCCGGGCGTACTCGCTGACCGCGATCCGGGCGCTGATCTTCTCCAGTGCGGCCTGGAGGATCGAGTACGCGGCGATCATCGCGCGCGAGCGCGGGTTGGAGGTGTGGAAGGTGGCCACGATCGGGCCCTGCGCGATCCAGCAGGTGAGCAGGCCGAGGGACGGCGAGGACGGCTCATGGATGTGCACGACGTCGAACTCGCCGTCGTGCAGCCAGCGCCGCACCCGCGCGGCGCTCAGGAAGCCGAAGTTGAGCCGGGCCACCGAGCCGTTGTACGGCACCGGCACCGCACGCCCGGCCGAGACGACGTACGGCGGCAGCGGGGTGTCGTCGTCGGCCGGGGCGAGGACGGACACCTCGTGGCCGAGGCGGATGAAGTACTCGGCGAGGTCGCGGATGTGGAACTGGACGCCGCCCGGCACATCCCAGGAGTACGGGCAGACGATGCCGATTCTCACGGGCGGGCCCCGTCCGACGGGCGGGGTTCGAGATCCTTCAGCCACAAGCGCTGGAGCATGTGCCAGTCCTCCGGATGGTCGGCGATCCCGGTGGCGAAGGCATCGGCCAGCGCCTGTGCCATGACAGACGTCTTTTCGGCCCGGGTACCTGACTGGGGCACCTCGACCGGCGGATGCACCCTGCCCTGCATGACGGGCGAGTCGTCGTACCAGAGTGTCACCGGAAGCAGCAGCGCGCCCGTCTGCTGGGCCAGCAGGGCCGGGCCCGCGGGGATGCGGGTGGCCTCGCCGAAGAACCGCACCTCGACGCCGGAGGACGACAGGTCCCGCTCGGCGACCAGGCAGACCAGGCCGCCGTCGCGCAGCCGCCGGGCCAGGGTGCCGAAGGCGGTGCCGCCGCTGTGCGGGAGCACCTCCATGCCGAGGCCCTCGCGGTAGGCGACGAAACGGTCGTACAGCGTCTCCGGCTTGAGCCGTTCGGCGACCGTGGTGAACGGGGTCTCCAGCTTGGTGGTGACCCAGGCGCCCGCGAGGTCCCAGTTGGCCATGTGCGGCAGCGCCAGGATGACGCCCTTGCCGGCCGCGAGCCCGTCGGTGAGGTGGTGCAGGCCCTTGGGGTCGAACCCGGCCTTGATGCGGTCCTTGCTCCAGGCGGGCAGCCGGAAGGATTCCATCCAGTAGCGCAGGTACGACCGCATGCCCGCGCGCGAGAGCTCCGCGAGGCGCTCGGGGCTCGCGTCGGGCACCACGCGCGCGTAGTTGCTCTCCAGCCTGAGGACGCCCTTGCCGCGCTGCTTCCAGGCCAGGTCGGCGATGCTCCGGCCGAGGCGCACGGCGACCGGTTCGGGGAGCGTCTTGACCACGCCCCAGCCCAGGCCGTACAGCGAGTCCGTCAGCCGCTCCTGGGCGCTCACTTCGCGGCCTCGCTCCCCTGCTGCCGGGGCTTCTCCTCGACGGAGGCCGAGGCCGGGGAGGGGGTCGAGGTCGGGGCTGCCGTGGCCTGCGCTGTCGCGGCCGCGGCCTCCTCGGCCTCCGCCGACTCACGGCGGACCGTGACGACCCGCTGGATCAGCGTGACCAGGCTGCCCACGGCGACGATCCACAGGGCGATCGGCAGCAGGTACTGGATGCCGGGCACACCGAACTTGTGCAGGCCCGCGAAACCGGCCGCGACCAGCGAGATCACCAGGCGCTCGGCGCGCTCCACGAGGCCGTTGACGGCGACCGGCAGCCCGATCGACTCGCCACGCGCCTTGGTGTACGAGACCACCTGGCCGCTGGCCAGGCAGAAGATGGAGACCGCGCACAGGGCGATGTCGTCGCCGCCCCCGGCGTACCAGAGGGCGAAGCCGCCGAAGATCGCGCCGTCGGCGACGCGGTCCAGCGTGGAGTCGAGGAAGGCGCCCCAGCGGCTGGAGCGGCCGAGCTGCCGGGCCATGTTGCCGTCGACCAGGTCGGAGAACACAAACAGCGTGATCACGACCGTGCCCCAGAAGAACTCGCCCATGGGGTAGAAGACCAGCGCGCCCGCCATCACGCCGGCCGTGCCGAGGAGCGTGACCGTGTCGGGGCTGACGCCCCTTCTGATCAGAAATGAGGCGAACGGGGTGAGGACACGCGTGAAAAATGCACGCGCGTACTTGTTCAGCATGGCCTTCCCGACGGTCGGTGTGGCCGGCTCGGCCCCTGCTGGCCACCGGCTGGCCCATCGTAGCCACGCGCGCGCGTGGGCGGCGGCCGGGCACCCGGAGCACATGTCACGGGCGTGCCGCACCAGGGTCACGGCGCGATCGCGTCCGTCGTATGGACGCACCGTGACGGGAGTGGAAAGCTCGAAGGACCGCGGGCGTCACCGGAGCCGCCACCGCACGCGGGTTCCGCACGTCCGCGCCCACAGATGACCTCACCGTGCACGGGAGGCAAGGCCATGGGCGACAAGGCGAACGCACACCCCGGAGCCGCCGGCAGGGCAACAGCGGCCGACCACCCCGCGTCCGTACGGAATGTGGTGCTGGTCGGCCACTCCGGTTCGGGCAAGACGACATTGGTGGAAGCTCTCGCGCTGACGGCGGGAGCAGTGAACCGGGCGGGCCGCGTGGAGGACGGCGGCACCGTGTCCGACTACGACGAGATCGAGCACCGGCAACAACGCTCGGTACAGCTCTCCCTGGTGCCCGTCGAATGGGACGGGTACAAGATCAACCTTCTGGACACCCCCGGATACGCCGACTTCGTCGGTGAGCTCAGGGCCGGTCTGCGAGCGGCGGACGCGGCCCTTTTCGTCGTCTCGGCCTCGGACGGGGTGGACGGCTCCACGCGCATGGTGTGGGAGGAGTGCGCGGCCGTCGGGATGCCCCGGGCCATCGTCGTCACGCATCTGGAGGCCGCGCGGGCGGACTTCGAGGAGATGACGAGGATCTGCGCCGAGACCTTCGGCGGCGACGACCCCGACGCCGTACTGCCGCTCTATCTGCCCCTGCACGGCCCGCAGGGGCCTGACGGGCACGCGCCCGTGACGGGTCTGACCGGGCTGCTGTCGCAGAAGCTCTTCGACTACTCGTCCGGGGAGCGCAAGGAGTCCGAGCCCGGCAAGGACCTGCTGCCGGAGATCGAGGAGGCCCGCAACCGGCTCATCGAGGGGATCATCTCGGAGAGCGAGGACGAGACCCTCATGGACCGCTATCTGGGCGGCGAGGAGATCGACTTCAAGACCCTCGTGGAGGACCTGGAGCGGGCCGTCGCGCGCGGGGTGTTCCACCCGGTCCTGGCCGCCGCCCCCGCGGCCGAGGGCGCCAAGCAGGGGCTCGGCACGGTCGAGTTGCTCGAACTGGTCACGGGCGGGTTCCCGACGCCGTTCGAGCACCCCACGCCGGGCGTCACCACCATCGACGGCAAGCCGCGCGAGATCAAGGCGTGCGACACCGAGGGCCCGCTGGTCGCGGAGGTCGTGAAGACCGCGTCCGACCCTTACGTCGGCCGGATCTCGCTGGTGCGGGTCTTCTCCGGGACCCTGCGCCCGGACGAGACCGTCCATGTCTCCGGGCACGGGCTCGCCGACCGCGGGCACGAGGACCACGACGTCGACGAGCGCATCGGCGCGCTGTCCGCGCCCTTCGGCAAGCAGCAGCGTCAGCTCTCGCACTGCATCGCGGGCGACCTCGCGTGCGTGGCGAAACTGAGCCGCGCGGAGACCGGCGACACCCTCTCCGCCAAGGACGACCCGCTGCTCATGGAGCCGTGGGAGATGCCGGACCCGCTGCTGCCGCTCGCCATCCAGGCGCACAGCAAGGCGGACGAGGACAAACTCTCGCAGGGCCTGGCCCGGCTGGTCGCCGAGGACCCGACCATGCGGCTCGAACAGAACCAGGACACCCACCAGGTGGTGCTGTGGTGCCTGGGCGAGGCGCACGCCGACGTGGCGCTGGAGCGGCTGCGCAGCCGGTACGGCGTGCAGGTGGACGTCGTGCCGCACCGGGTGTCGCTTCGGGAGACGTTCGCCGACAAGGCGGCCGGGCGCGGGCGGCATGTGAAACAGTCCGGCGGGCATGGGCAGTTCGCCATCTGCGAGATCGAGGTGGAGCCGCTGCCGGGCGGTTCGGGCATCGAGTTCGTGGACAAGGTCGTCGGCGGCGCGGTGCCGCGGCAGTTCATCCCCTCCGTCGAGAAGGGCGTACGGGCGCAGGCCGCCAAGGGGGTCGCGACCGGTCATCAGCTCATCGACGTCCGGGTCACGCTCCTGGACGGCAAGGCGCACTCCGTGGACTCCTCGGACGCCGCGTTCCAGACCGCCGGCGCGCTCGCGCTCAGGGAGGCGGCGGCGGACGCGCGGATCCATCTGCTGGAGCCGGTCGCCGAGGTGTCCGTGCTGGTCGGGGACGACTACGTGGGCGCCGTGATGAGCGACCTGTCCGGGCGGCGCGGCCGGGTGCTCGGCACCGAGCAGACCAACGGCGGACGCACGCTGATCAAGGCCGAGGTGCCCGAGATCGAGATCGGGCGGTACGCGGTCGACCTGAGGTCCCTGTCGCACGGCACCGCGCGTTTCAGCCGTTCCTACGCGCGGCACGAACCGATGCCGCCGCAGATCGCCGAGAGGATCCGTGAGGAGGCGCGGGAAGCCTCGTAGTGAAGGGGCGCGGGACGCGTCGTGGTGAAGGGGCTCGGGATGCCTGGTAGTTGGGGCGGGGTGCCGCGCAAGTGGCTTTCACAGCCCCGCGGGTGACGTTTGTGGAACGCTCCCCTCCGAATCGGCGGGCGGCTTCGGCCGTCCGCCGATTAATGTCAGTGCGTACGGATACGCTGATGACCTGATCAACAGGTGTGCGAAGCAAGGAAGTCGGGAAGGCCGCAGTGGGTGAGTCCGGCGGCGATCGGGGGCGGGAATGACCGTTGACAGCGGCTACGCGGACATCTTCGGTCCGCAGGTGCCGCGCACCGGCGACGAGGCACAGACGGCGACCTTCGCCCTGGCCTCGGCGGCCTATCGGGACAATCCGGTGGAGGAGATCCTCAAGGCCAACAACGAATGGCACGAGTCGGTCGTCAAGGGCGGCCGCAAGTGGGCGAAGATCTTCCGGCCCAACCTGGGCGAGGCCTTCTCCACAGCGGTGATCACCCGCATGCTCGGCAAGGGCCGCAAGCCCCTCATCCAGTCCTTCGGGGCGGAGCCGCAGGTCGTGGTCGAGCACTGTCTCGCGGCCAACAACATCCGCCGGGACCGGGACAACTGGCTGACCGCCGTCATGGTGTTGTGCGGACTGCTCTTCCTGCCCGGCCTCCTGGTCTGGCTGCTGATCTTCACCCTGCGCACCAATGTCGCACGGCGCGAGGACAAGCAGGCCGGAGCGCTCGCCACCGCGTTGCTGGTCGCGGTGGGCGCGCTCGCCGTGCTCTTCCTGATCAAGATGCCGTTCGCCGGGTTCTGGGGCATGTACGCACGCGCGTGCGTGGTCCTGCCCGTGGTCGGCTGGTTCTGGGCCAAGCAGATCTGCGAGCGCACCGCGCGGGATCTGCGGGAGCGCTGGGCCAGTCTGCTGGCCGGCAGCAGCGTGGGGGCCAAGGTGCCCGAGGCGGTGCCGAGCAACCCCGGCGAGACCGCGGCCGAGCAGCTGCGCCAGTCCCTGGCCCACCTCAGCGCCGAGCAGCAGTCCAACTCGGTCTTCTACGCCGGCCCCAAGGGCATACTCGGCATGGGCACCCGCTGGGGCAGCTGGCAGCTGGCCGAGGACCTGGTGTCCGCCGACCCGACCCGGGAGATCCACCCCTTCCGCAGCTGGGACGTCATCCGTTCCATCCACGACCAGCTGCGCATGCTGGAGCGCAACACCATCAACACGGGCGGCTTCCCGAAGCCGACGGTCCGGCACTGGATCGTCACCCCGATCGCCGAGGGCGCGAAGGAGGTGTCCCGGCCGGGGGGCACCGACGTCGACGCGTACCAGGTCAAGAGCCACGCCATACAGGACATCTGCAACAAGCAGCAGTTCGGCGGCGGCGACCGGCACTACCTGGGCGTGCAGTGGACGCTGTGGGAGGGCCAGCTGGTCCTCACCATGCTGATCACCGTGACCGTGCTGCACGAGACACTGCGCATCGAGGTCACCGGGCACGCGCTGGGGCCGGTGCACGGACTGTTCACCTCGAAGCCGGCGGCCAAGGAGAAGGAGGTCGCCAAGTCGATCCGGTTCTGGGAGACCCGGAAGATCAAGCTCCCGCTGGTCGACGCCGACGAGGTGGTCCGCCTCGCCGCCCGGGCCCCTCTGACCCGCTACCCCCCGCTGCTCAACTGGCTCGGCGGCTCGCTCGCCCTGCCCGAGCCGTTCGGTCTGCGGCACGCCTGGGCGGACCGGCCGTGGCGGCACCGCTTCATGGCCGACGACGCGCTGCGCGCCGCGACCCCGGTGCTGCGGGTCGTGCATTCCGCGGCGATACGGGTGCTCGCGGAGAACGGCGTGGACACCGAGAAGTTCGGCACGCGCGCGGGGTTCCTGAGCACGCAGGTGCAGGATGTGTCACCGAAGAAGGCGGACGTCTACGACGCGTAGGCCTCCGGCGGTTCGGCCGAATTGGCGTGCGGGTGGGTCTGGGTTCCGGTCCCCCTGGGGGCTGCGCCCCCAGACCCCCCTTCGGCCTTGCGGCCTCGTCCTCAAACGCCGGACGGGCTGGTCGATGCCGGCCAGGCCTCCGACAGCATCTTCCTCGTGTCGCCCAGCAGCTGCGGCAGGACCTTCGTGTGGCCGACGACCGGCATGAAGTTCGTGTCGCCGCCCCAGCGGGGGACGATGTGCTGGTGGAGGTGGGCGGCGATACCGGCGCCCGCGACCGTGCCCTGGTTCATGCCGATGTTGAAGCCGTGCGCACCGGACGCCGTGCGCAGGGCCGTCATCGCCTGCTTGGTCAGCGCGGCCAGCTCGGCGGTCTCCGGCTCGGTGAGATCGGTGTAGTCGGCCACATGACGGTAGGGCACGACCATGAGGTGGCCGCCGGTGTAGGGGTAGAGGTTGAGCACCGCGTACACCAGTTCGCCGCGGCGGACGATCAGGCCGTCCTCGTCGGACTTGGCCGGGATCGAGCAGAAGGGACAGCCGTCGTCGGCACCGGGGCCGGTCGGCTTGTTCTCGCCCTGGATGTAGGCCATCCGGTGGGGTGTCCACAGACGCTGGAACGCGTCCTGCGTCCCCACTCCCAACTGCTGCTCCGGCTCACTCGTCATGCCATGCAGCATATGGCTTCGCCCGTTCGCGCCGTGTCGGCGGGGTTGTGCGAAAAGCAGCCCGGGCCAAGCTGGGCAAGTGGACGACGACACCGGCAGGCACCCCGAGAACGGGCACGAGGACCACGACAGGGACGGGCACCGGGGCCGCGATACCGACGGCCACGGGGGCCACGACACCGACGCCCGCGAGGCACGTGGCAGCGACCCCCGCCAGGCCCACGACGCCGACGGGCCCCCGAGCACCGACACCGACGGGCCCTCGCGCACCGGCACCGGCGCCGGCACCACCCACGGCGCTCACGAGTCCGCAGGCCACGGCCCCGACAAGAGCCCCGCCCGCGACACCGCACACCACCCGGCCACCGAAGCCGACGCGGACCCCCGCCCCGGCCCGGACACCAGCACCGGCACACGCCCCGCTCCCGACGCCACCACCACCCCCCACCGCCTCACCCTCTGGGAGCAACGCACCGAGATCCTCCTCGCCCTCGCCTCCCTGGCCTTCCTCTCCTCCTACGCGCTCCGCGTCCTGGCCCCCGGTCTCCCCCAGCCCGCGCTCGATCTCTGCCTGGCCGTCACCCTGGCCGCCTGGGCGCTGTTCGCCGTCGACTACGGCGTGCGCTGGTGGCTCAGTGGGCAGGGGCGGCGCTTCGTGCGGAGGCATCTCCTGGACACCGTCGTGCTGCTGCTGCCGCTGCTGCGGCCCCTGAGGATCGTCAAGGTGTACGAGACCGTCCAGCGCCGGCACGGAGAGCCCCGGCTGCCGCTGCACGGGCGGGTGATGGTGTACTCCGGCCTGTCGACCCTGCTGCTCGGCTTCACCGGTGCCCTCGCCGTCTTCCAGCAGGAACGCCACGCCCCCGGCACGACCATGCCCACCTTCGGCGACGCCGTCTGGTGGACCTGCGCCACCCTCACCACCGTCGGCTACGGCGACGTCACCCCGGTCACCCCGCTGGGACGCCTGATCGCGGTCGGCGTGATGATGATCGGGCTGGCCCTGCTCGCCGCCGTGACCGGCACCTTCGCCTCCTGGCTGCTCCAGGTGTTCTCCCGCGAGGGGGACGACGAAAGGCCCCCGAGGAGCTGAACTCCCCGAGGGCCCGCCGTACGGAACGTCAGACCTGCGCCCGCTCCTCCACGACCTTCACGATCTTCGCGATGGCCTCGTCGAACGGGATGCCGTTCTCCTGCGAACCGTCGCGGTAGCGGAAGGACACCGAGCCGGCCGACATGTCCTCGTCGCCCGCGATGACCATGAAGGGCACCTTCTGCTTCTGGGCGTTGCGGATCTTCTTCTGCATCCGGTCGGACGAGGAGTCCACCTCGACCCGCAGGCCCTTCTTCTTGGCCGCGGCCGCAAACTTCTCCAGGTACTCGACGTGGGTGTCGCCGATCGGGATGCCGACCGCCTGGACCGGGGCCAGCCACGCCGGGAAGGCGCCCGCGTAGTGCTCCAGGAGCACCGCGAAGAACCGCTCGATGGAGCCGAACAGCGCGCGGTGGATCATGACCGGCCGCTGCTTGGAGCCGTCGGGCGAGGTGTACTCCAGCTCGAAGCGCTCCGGCAGGTTGAAGTCCAGCTGGATCGTCGACATCTGCCAGGTGCGGCCGATCGCGTCCTTGGTCTGGACGGAGATCTTCGGGCCGTAGAAGGCGGCGCCGCCCGGGTCGGGGACGAGCGGCAGGCCCTGCTTCTCGGCGACCTGGCGCAGCGTCTCGGTCGCCTCCTCCCAGACCTCGTCCGAGCCGACGAACTTCTCCGGGTCCTTGGTGGACAGCTCCAGGTAGAAGTCGGTCAGGCCGTAGTCGCGCAACAGGCCGAGGACGAAGGTGAGCGTCTTGTCGAGCTCCTCCGACATCTGCTCCCGGGTGCAGTAGATGTGCGCGTCGTCCTGGGTGAAGCCGCGGGCACGCGTGAGGCCGTGCACCACGCCCGACTTCTCGTAGCGGTACACGGTCCCGAACTCGAAGAGGCGCAGCGGCAGTTCGCGGTAGGAGCGGCCGCGCGCGTCGAAGATCAGGTTGTGCATCGGGCAGTTCATGGGCTTCAGGTAGTAGTCCACGCCCTCGTCGAGCTGCATGGGCGGGTACATGCCGTCGGCGTACCAGTCCAGGTGCCCGGACTGCTCGAAGAGCTTCCCCTTCGTCGCGTGCGGGGTGTAGACGAACTCGTAGCCCTCCTCCTCGTGCCGGCGGCGCGAGTAGTCCTCCATGACCCGGCGGATGATGCCGCCCTTGGGGTGGAAGACGGCGAGGCCGGAGCCGATCTGCTCGGGGATCGAGAACAGGTCGAGTTCGGAGCCCAGCTTGCGGTGGTCGCGCTTCTCGGCCTCGGCGAGGAAGTCGAGGTGTGCCTTCAGCTCGTCCTTGGTCGGCCACGCGGTGCCGTAGATGCGCTGGAGCATGGGGTTCTTCTCGCTGCCGCGCCAGTAGGCGGCCGCGTTGCGCATCAGCTTGAACGCCGGGATGTTGCGGGTCGACGGCAGGTGCGGACCGCGGCACAGGTCCTTCCAGCACAGGTCGCCGGTCTTGGCGTCCAGGTTGTCGTAGATCGTCAGCTCACCGGCGCCGACCTCGACGTCCGCGCCGTCGTCGGAGGAGGCCGAGCCCTTGAGGCCGATCAGCTCCAGCTTGTACGGCTCCGACGCCAGCTCCTCGCGGGCCGCCTCGTCGGTCACCACACGGCGGCTGAAGCGCTGCCCGCGCTTCTGGATCTCCTGCATCTTCTTCTCGATGGCCTTGAGATCCTCGGGCGTGAACGGCTTCTCGACGTCGAAGTCGTAGTAGAAGCCGTCCTTGACCGGCGGGCCGATGCCCAGCTTGGCCTCGGGGAAGAGCTCCTGCACGGCCTGCGCCATGACGTGCGCGGTGGAGTGGCGCAGGATGTTCAGGCCGTCCTCGGAGGAGATCTCGACCGGCTCCACGACCTCGCCCTCGGCCGGCGAGTAGGCGAGGTCCTTGAGCTCGCCTCCCACGCGCGCGGCGATGATCGAGCGCTCGCCGGCGAAGAGCTCGGCGGCCGTAGTGCCCGTCGTCACCACGCGCTCTTCCCGCTCGGAATCGCGTTGGATGATCACACGGACGTCTGACACCGGTCTCTCCTGACTGAAGGCGGATGCGGCGCCATACCGGGAGCGCGCGCAATAGGGGATCGTACCGACCCGGCCCCCACCTCCGCGAAATCAGTCCCCGCCGAAGGACTCCTCACCGGGCTCCCCGCAGGCCTCCTCGAAGAAGTCCAGATTCTCCTGGAGGGACTTCAGCAGCCGGTCCCGTTCCGCCTCGTCGACCTGCACGGGCGCCACTCCGGTGGCTCCGGTGAGCCTGCGGAAGCCGCCCCGGCTCTCCAAGCGGCCGTGCACCCGCACCGGCAGCCCCACGAGATGGGCCTGCCCGGCGATCCGGTACGCCTCCTCGTCCAGCGTCAGCCGCAGGTGCGGGATCTCGGCGCCGGCGATCACCCGCAGCCGTACCGACCCGTCCCCGCGCGGCCCCGACCTGCGCATCCGCACGACGGTGCCGGTGATCCGCACCGCCACGGAGGGTTCCTCGCGCAGGAAGCGGGCCCCGGCCTCGCGCAGCACGGGCAGGTCACCGGGCGAGAACTCGACGGCCTCGGAGCGCGCCGCGCACCCTTCGGGCACCCCGGCCGCGGGCGCCCACTCGACGGCGATCCGCGCGCCCTCCGTCCCGCGCACCAGCGAGATCAGCGCCTCGGTGAGCTCCCGGCTGACGCCCGCCTCGACGGCCCCGTCGAAGGCGTCCATGCCGCCGGTGGCCCGCTGGTAGTCGATCGCCTCCCGGGTGGCGTAGAGCGCCTGGTGGAGGCGGACGGCGAGCGGCCGGCCGGTGTCCACGGGCACGAAGGCGGTGAGCCCCCGGCCCCCGGCGGCCGAGCCGACCAGGACGTTGTCCAGGGCCGCGGCTGCCGTACGGCGGTAACGGGCGCCGTAATAGCCGGCACGCGCGCGTGTGGCGAGGGCGCCGGCGAGGAGGGTCTGGCGGGCGGCGGAGCGCAGTTGCTCCTCGACCGACCAGGGGGTGGCGTCGGCGGGGCCGGTCGGGACGTCCCGCCACCAGCGGATCTCGTCGCTGGGCACGGCGAGCCCGACGAGCACCTCGCGCGCGGAGGGCGTGCCGCTGCGGGACAGGGCGACGAGGGCCTCGCCGAGCAGGTCGTCGCTGTCGGGGAAGGCGCGGCTCTCCGGTACGAGCAGACTGGTGCCGCTCGCGCCCGGTCCCGGTGGCGTCCAGCGGCCGTAGCGTCCGGGGGCTCCGCCGCGGCGCTGCCAGCCGTGCCGGTGCAGCAGGGCGCTCAGGACGGCGGGGTCGACCTCGTCGGGGCTCGGGGAACGCTCCCAGTGGGCCTCCGGGTGGGGGCGTACCGCACGCAGTGGCTCCTCCAAGGGGCGGTGGGTCATGGTCTGCCTCCCGTCCCGACCCGCGTCATGATCTCGCACAGCGCCCGGTCGTCGAAGATGCGGTTGGTGGGGATCCGCACGGTGGTCCGAGTGCGGCCGGTGATCGGGTGGCCGGCCAGGTTGACCCAGTAGCAGCAGTGCCTGAGGTCGAGGCGGTCGTGGCTGGCGCGCAGCCAGTCGTCCTGGGCTCGGGGGACGAGCATGACCACCAGGATCTTGTGGACCGACACCGGGGTGCGGGCGAGCTTGCGCAGATGGTCGTTGTCGAGCGTGAAGGAGAAGAAGCGGCCCGCCGGGTTCGGGGCCACCTGGTAGGTGCACTTGAGCTGCACCTTGATGGTGACCTCGTCGTCGACGGTGTGTCCGGGCGAGCCGTGGCTGACGTGCCAGTCGATGCCGTTGTCCGGGAAGGGCTGGGACAGCGAGCAGCCGGCCGCCGCCGCGACGGCGTGCAGATAGCCCACCTGCAAGGTCTCCATGCAGGCGGTGGTGGCGAGCGTGCCGCGAAGGGGTCCCGTACGTTCGGGCAGCAGCCCGCCCCGCTCGGGCTGCGCTATCGCCATGACCAACAGCCTTCCAAGCCAAGTGACATGCCCGCACAGGGGCCACATGAATCGCACACCGGGCCGCTGAACTGCAAAGACCCGTACTCCTGTTGTGTCCTTCCGGCGTACGGCGCAAACAGCCCGGGTATCACCAAACTGGCAGAAGACGGTGCGTCAGCTGCCGTGGGTGAACGAGGGGTTGTGTAGGTATGACGTGCTGGTACGAAGGGCCCCTGGCCGCTTTCGACACGGAGACCACGGGCGTGGACGTCGAGACCGACCGGATCGTGTCGGCCGCCGTCGTCGTCCAGGACGCGGCGGGCACCCGGCCACGGGTGAGCCGGTGGCTGGTCAATCCGGGTGTACCGGTGCCCGCCGGGGCGACGGCGGTGCACGGGCTGACGGACGAGCATCTCCAGCGCAACGGCCGCTGGCCGGCGCCGGTGATGTTCGAGATAGCCGAGGTGCTGGCGGAGCAGGCGGCGGCGGGCCGTCCGCTGGTGGTGATGAACGCGCCGTTCGATCTGACGCTGCTGGACCGGGAGTTGCGCCGCCATCGCGCCTCGTCCCTGGACCGCTGGCTGGACACCTCACCGCTGCTGGTGCTGGATCCGCGGGTCCTCGACAAGCATCTGGACCGCTACCGCAAGGGCCGCCGCACCCTCACCGACCTGTGCGCGCACTACGGCGTGGAGCTGGCCGGCGCGCACGACGCGGCGGCCGACGCGCAGGCCGCGCTGGATGTCGTACGGGCCCTGGGGCGCCGGTTCGCCGCCCGGCTGGAGCGGCTGGCGCCCGCGGAGCTGCACAACCTCCAGGCGGTCTGGCACGCGGCCCAGGCGCGGGGGCTCCAGGCGTGGTTCGCGCGCAGCGGCCAGGAGGAACTGGTGGACCCGGCCTGGCCCCTGCGCCCGGACCTGCCGGCGGCGGCATGAGAAGACCGGTTCATGAAGAAAGCCGGCCCGTCTGCGACGGACCGGCTTTTCCCGGTGGGCGATACTGGGTTCGAACCAGTGACCTCTTCGGTGTGAACGAAGCGCTCTCCCACTGAGCTAATCGCCCGGGAACGCACTGAACAATACAGGTCCCTGCGGCCTTCCTTCAAACCGCTTCCAAGTACGCGACGAGCCCCCGCTGTCCGGCGCGCATCATGAGCCGGTGGTTGGCCAGGAAGACCGGCCGTCCGGGCACGGCGAAGCGCCGGAGCAGCGGCTTGTTCACCTCGGTGACCTGGTCGTAGTGGGCGAGCGTGCCCTCGCCGGCCGCGGTGAGGGTCCAGCGCGCCCAGCCCTCCAGGTCCCCCTCCATCGCGATCTCCAGCACCCCGGCCTCCCGGTCGCGCCGCACCTCGCGGGCCGTGAAGACCAGGTCGTACGGCAGGGTGGCGCGGATGGTGATCAGGCCGCTGGTGTCGTCGAGCCGTCGTACCTCGCGGACCTGGGGCCACCAGCGGGGGTACTCCTCGGCGCGCTCCAGCACGTCGTAGACGACGGCGGGCTTCGCGGGCAGGGACCACAGGCTGCGGAAACGGTATCGGGTCCAGTCCATGGGCAGAGTCTGGCATCGGATCCGAGTACGGATTGAGTACGCGTACTCATGTCGCCCGGCGTGACCCAGCCCACACTTCAGGGCATGACGCACATCCCGCCCCCGGCCGAGGAGCTGCGGCTCATCGACGCCGAGCTGTGGCAACTGGACGCCCGCCGGGCCCAGTTGCTGACCCGTCGGGCCTGGCTGGTCGCCGCGCTCCAGCCGCGCCGGACCTCTCAGTCGCCCCACCCGCGGTGGCAGGCACCGACGCCGCCCGGATCGACGCCCTCCGCCCTTGCCCGTCCCGAGGCGAGCGCACCGAGCGTGCAGAACGTGCTCCTGGTGCTCGGCGGTGTTCTGCTGACGGTCGCGGCGATGGTGTTCACGCTGGTCAGCTGGGGTCATCTGGGCATCACCGGCCGGGCCCTGGTGCTCGGCGCGGTCACCCTGGCGGCGCTCGGCTCGCCGTTCCTGCTGCTGAAGCGCGGGCTGCGCTCGACGGCCGAGTCGGTGGCGGGCCTGGGCCTGGCCCTGACGGTGCTGGACGCGGTCGCCCTGCACGGGGCGGTGTTCCCGAAGACCGCCGGCGCTCCGTACACGGCCCTCGCCTCCGCGCTGCTGGCCGGCCTGTGGGCGGGCTACGGCCTCCTGCCGGGCGCCGACGCGCTGCGTCTGCCCCGTCCCGCCGCCCTGGTCGCGGCCCAGCTCCCGCTGTTCTTCTGGGCGATCGCGGCCGACGCGGGCTCCTTCGGGCTCACGGCCGCCCTCCTGGTGACGGCCGGGTGCGACACGGCCGTGGCGCTCCGGGTGACGCCCCGGCCCCTGCGCGTGGTCGCCGCGATCGGCGCGTACGGCGTGGGCGGCTCGGGCACTCTGGCGGCCGGCTGGCTGACCTGGACAGCCTCCGGCCCG
>NZ_JBHUXV010000162.1:0-18095 GCF_042669125.1 Streptomyces sp. NPDC057253
GCACCTGGGTGCCCGCCGCGCCGTGGCCGCCCCGAACGGGAACCAGGGCCGGCGCGTCCCCCGGGCCGCCGACTACGGAGCCACGGGCTCGGGCGAGCGGCTCATCGTCATGAGCTGGTCGAGGAACTCCGCCGGGATCGGCGTCGGCAGGAAGCCGAGGAACTGGCGCATCGGCATGGACTCCACCATGCGCATCGCGTCCTGGTTCTCCGCGGCGGCAGCCGCCTGCTCCTCGGACATCCCGGCCATGAGGGCCCCGTTGAGCACCGGGCCCACCGTCGTGTGGCCGAACCACTCGCCGACCGTGGAGTCCATGGTGAGGGGCACCATCAGGCGGTCCCCGGCGAGGTCCAGCGGCTGTACGGCGATCACGTCGTGGGCGTTCTCGCCGAGCTGGACCTCGTACCGTCCGGCGGCCACGGTCCAGTCGTCGCGGGTGATGTCCCAGAAGGCGAAGGCACGGCGGTCGAGCTCGATCTCGACGACCTTGCTCTCGCCGGGCTCCAGCGCCACCTTGGCGAAGCCCCGCAGCTCACGGGCGGGGCTGCTGACGGGGCGCGCGGGCGCGCAGACGTAGACCTGCACCACGTGCTTGCCGGAGCGGTCGCCGGTGTTGGTGACGGTGACCGTGGCCCTGGCGGTGTCCTCGCCGGTCGCGGCGACCTGGAAGCCGCTCTGTTCGAACGTGGTGTAGCCGAGGCCGTGGCCGAAGGGGTAGCGGACGGCGACGTCGGCACTCTCGTAGTAGCGGTAGCCGACCATCACGCCCTCGCCGTACCGGACATGGCCCTGCTCACCGGGGAAGTTGAGGTAGGCGGGGTTGTCGTTGAGCCGGAACGGGATGGACTCCGCGAGGCGCCCGGACGGGTTGACCCGGCCCGTGAGCACGTCGGCTATGGCGCCGCCGCCGGCCTGGCCGGGCAGCCATGCCTCCACGATCGCGTCCACCTCGTCGTGCCATCCCTCCAGGGTCACCACCCCGCCGTTGAGCACCACGACGACGGTACGGCGGGCCGCCCGGGCCACGGCCCGCACCAACTCGACCTGGTCCTCGGGGAGCTGGATGTGGCCGCGGTCGAAGCCCTCGGACTCGTCCGCCTCGCGCAGGCCGATGACCAGGACCGCGGTGTCGGCCCCGGTCGCGAGCGCGACGGCCTCCTCGCGCAGCCGCACCGCGTCCGTCTGCCCCGCGATGTCGTAGCCCCGGGCGAAACCGACCTCCGCCTCCGGCAGCAGGGCGCGCAGCTCGGCGAGAGGGCTGTCGACCCGGGTGGCGTTGACATGGGAGCTGCCACCCCCCTGGTAGCGCAGCTGCTCCGCGAACTCGCCGACGACGGCGACACGTCCGGTCGGCGCGAGCGGCAGGGCGCCGTCCCGGTTCCTCAGCAGGACCAGGCACTCGCCGGCGACCTCGCGGGCGAGCCGGTGGTGGGCCTCGTGGTCCAGTTCGACCTCACCCGCGGGCCGGACACGCCCGGCGAGGTCGCGCAGGCGTGCCAGAGCCGTGTCGACCACCGACTCCTCAAGACGGCCCGACCGCACCGCCTCGGCGACCTCGGCGTCGGTGACGCCGTCGTTGCCGGGCATCTCCAGGTCCATCCCGGCCGCCAGCGCCGCGACGCGGTCGCCGACGGCGCCCCAGTCGGAGACGACCAGCCCGTCGAAGCCCCACTCCTCGCGCAGCACCTGGGTGAGCAGCCAGCGGTTCTCGGCGGCCTGGACCCCGTTGATCTTGTTGTAGGAGCACATGACGGTGGCCGGACGCGCCTGCTTCACGATGCGCTCGAAGGCCGGGAAGTAGATCTCGCGCAGGGTGCGGTCGTCGACGTCGGAGCTGACCCGCATCCGGTCGGTCTCCTGGTTGTTGGCCGCGAAGTGCTTGACCGACGCGGCGATACCCCCGCTCTGGATCCCCTCGACGAGGCCCGCGCCGAGTACGCCGCTGATCAGCGGGTCCTCGGAGAGGTACTCGAAGTTGCGGCCGCACAGCGGGGAGCGCTTGATGTTGATCGCGGGGCCGAGGAGGACGTCCACGTCGAGTGCGCGGGCCTCGACGGCCAGCGCCTCGCCGACCCGGCGGACGAGGTCGGGGTCCCAGCTGGAGCCGAGGGCGGCACCGGGCGGGAAACAGGTGGCGGGCTCGCTGCGGTGGACTCCGAGGTGGTCGGTCTCGCCCTTCTGGCGCCGGACGCCGTTCGGGCCGTCGCTGAGCACCAGCGCGGGGAATCCGGCCCCCTCGTCGGGCTTGCTGGACCACATGTTCAGCCCGGAGAGCAGCGCGGTCTTCCGGTCCAGATCGAGCTCGGTGGGGTTCTGGGACATGATGCGAGTTCCTCGGAGTGGTCGGTGGCGGACGGACGGACGGCCGTCGGCGATCGGCGAGCGGAACGGCTCGTGAGAGCGCTTTCAGGTGGATCGTAGTACAAAACCGAATATGGCTCGGTTTTGGTGCGTGCCGGGGGCGCGTCTTCGGGGGTGGCCGTGAGGGGTGCCTGCGGTGGACTGGTGCGGGGAGCGCGGTCGCGAAGGCCCGGTGAAGGGTGTCTCCGGTTCAGCGGACTCCCCGGATGGGCCGTACGGTCAGCCCGCCGGCCACCGCGACCCCCGCCGCGCTCAGGAAGAGAAGCGGGTAGTTGTCCCCACCGCCCACGGCGAGGATGAACGGCGCGAGCAGCGGGGCGACCGACTGCGGCAGGGCGGCGGCGATGGCGAAGACACTCATGTACTTCGCGCCCTCCGTCTCCCGGTTGGGGATGACGTCGGTGATGAGGGCGATGTCCACGGCGCCGAACATGCCCGCCCCCAGCAGGATGATCTGCGAGCCGACGAACACCTGCGCGAACGACGAGGCGAAGGCGATCACGACGAAACCGACGGCGAACGCGGTCGCGGCGAGGTAGATGAACCGTTTCCTGCGCCGCAGCCGGTCCGAGAGGATGCCGCTCACGACGGCGCCCGCGGAGGTCATCAGCAGGCCGACACCTCCGGTGAGCGCCAGCAGCCCCGTCACCTTGCTCAGCTCGTAGTGCAGATGGTCGGTGAGGAAGTAGAGCTGATACGTCGACAGGAACATGAGGCTGAGCTGGATCAGGAACCGGCCGCCCCAGGTCCAACCCAGGTCGGGGTGGCGGCGGGGGTTGAAGGTGAGGTCGCGGAACATGGCCACCAGCCCCTGCCGTTCCCGGTCCGCGCGCCGGACCGCCGGATCGGGCAGGAAGAGGACCACGGGGAGCAGGGCCAGGCAGGCGATGACCGCGGGGACCAGGAAGAGCAGCAGCCCGGAATGCCGAAGCGGTGTGGCCAGCTGGAAGCCGGCGACCCCGGCGATCTGCGCGGTGAAGCCGAGCATGCCGGAGACCTTGCCGCGCTGCTGCTCCGGCACCTGGTCGGGGAGCATCGCCACCAGCGGAGTCATGAGCGCGCTGAGCCCGATCTGGCCGACGACGAAACCGGCCAGCAGGACGGGCACCGACGCGCCCGCGCCGGTGACGGCCGCTCCGGCCAGCAGGACCGGCATCCCGGCGAGCATCCAGGGCTTGCGGCGCCCCAGCCGGGACGCGGTGTTGTCGCTGAGCACCCCGAAGGCCAGGCCGGACACCATGCCGACCAGGGTTCCCGCGCCCACCACCAGGCCCAGGCTGCCGGTCTTGCCGTCCGGGTCGATGGTCTCCAGTCGCATCGCCAGCGACACCAGCAGTGGGGTCATCACGGCGACGTAGACGCCCAGATAGGCGATCACGTACAGGGTGATGAACCGGCGACTGACCGGCGGGAGTCCGCCCTGTGGACCCTTCGGGCCGTCCTCGATGGCGGGAGGCCCGGCGGCGTGCTGTGTCATCTTGGCCTCCGGCCGTACGGACACGTGAGGGTACACGTGTGGGGAAGGGGGGCGAAACGGGCACCGGATGCCGGAGTGCCCGTACCGGATTACTGGTGGGTTCCGCCGTCGATGCGGATCTCGGTGCCGGTGAGGAAGGCCCCGTCGTCGGAGACGACCATGGCGACGACCCCGGCGACGGCGTCGGGGGAGCCGAAACCCTCACCGATGGCGGGGGTGAGCTTGGCGAGGAGGCTCCAGTCGGTGTCCTCGGGCATGAGGGAGAAGATGTTCTCCGTGATGCCGGAGGAGATGCTGCCGGGGTTGACGTTGACCGCGCGCAGACCCTGCTTGCCGTATTCCTGGGCGATGCTGTGGGTGAAGGAGAGGATGCCGCCCTTGCTCGCGGAGTAGGCGGCCATCATCGGGTGGGCGAACTGGGCCGAGGTGGAGCTGAAGTTGACCACCACGCCCTTGCCGGTCTCCAGCAGGGCGGGCAGGGCGGCGCGGGTGACCAGGAAGGTGCCGGTGAGGTTCACCCCGATGACCTGGTTCCACAGGTCGAGGGAACACGTGTGGGTGTGGGCCCCGCGCAGCATGCCGGCCACGTTGACCAGGGCGTCGAGCCCGCCCAGCGAGGCGATGGCGTCGGCCACGACGCTCCCCACGGCGGTTTCGTCGGACACGTCGAGTACGGCGGTGTTCAGCCGCTCGCCGGTGCCAGCCTTGGCCGCGAGCTCCGCGGTCTCGGCGAGACCGTCCGCTGCGATGTCGGTCCCGGTGACCCGGGCTCCCTCGGACAGGAGCCGGAGTGCGGTGGCGCGGCCTATGCCCGAGGCGGCGCCCGTGACGAGGATGCGGCGGTCGGTGAGTCGTTGCATGGGTGTTCCCTCGTGTTGTCGCGGTGAGAGCTTGCCTCGCGCCGCTTCGTCGGGGAAGCGGGCGCGGCGTCCCGTCGATCGGGACCGGGCGGGAAGACAGGAGCAAGGCCCCGGATGCCGTCGGGGTGGGGATGCTCCGCTCGGCTCGGCTGACCCTTGCGGGATGCCGGGCCGGGCGGACCGGTGCGAACCGGAAGTTCACACGCCAGAAACCTAGCTTTGTTCGGTTTTCATGGCCAGGGTTTTGGTCGGAAAGTTTTTTGAAGTCGCTTCTCGTGGACCGATTCAGGGTGAGCGCGGCATGCCTGCGGCTGTCCTGGACGACTACGCCGGCCGTTTGCCTGGCGTGGCGTCGGTCGGTCTGTCGGTACCTCCCGCCGACTCCGAGCCCGCGACCTCACACCGCGGCACGACGGGACATGCGGTCGGGATGACGCTGCCGGGAGGCGAGAGCATCCTCGCCGAACCGGAGCAACGGTTCGTCCGACTCGAGAACGGCGCCACCCCGTGCGAGGCACCCGGGGGTGCAGATCCATTTCTGCAGGACATGTTCCGTCATGCCGCGGCCGCGGGTGACGTCGGTGACGGCGATTTGGGTGGGTGAGGGGGGAAGGCCGGCCCGGGCCTTCAGGGGTCCGTGAGCTGCACGAGCTCCTCGGCATGCCGGTCGGTGAAGCGACCGCCCACATCACCCGCGGCCGCCTTGCACGCCTCACCCGCCAGGGTTTCTCACCCAGCCCGAACGAGGCCGCCACCAGAAACGGGTTTGACGTCCACGCGGCTCAGAGCACATCGAGGAGGGCCGCTTCGCCGAGCGTGTGCGACTCCATCAGCAGGGGCTGTTCCGTCCAGATCGACTTGCCGTCAGAGGTGTAGCGCGTTCCCCAGCGCTGGCAGAGCGCCGAGACCAGCTGAAGGCCGCGGCCGCCCTCGTCGGTGTCGCCGGCATGCCGGATGCGGGGGGTGGTGAGGCTCCCGTCCGAAACCTCGCAGATCAGCGTCCGGCTGCGCAGCAGTCGAAGGCGTATGGGGCCACGCGCATGCCGGATGACGTTGCCGACAAGCTCGCTGACGACGATCTCCGTGGTCATGACGAGATCTTCGAGAAGCCATTCGGCCAGTTGCCGTCGGACGTGGGCGCGTGCCTCGCCCGCTGCTACAGGGTCTTCGGGCAGTGTCCACGACGCGATGTCCCGGTCCGCGAGAACACGGGTCCGGGCCACGAGGACGGCCGCGTCGTCGTCGGCACGGCCGTGGGTGGGAATGAGAGTGGAGGTCAGGGAGTCGCACAGCTGAAGCAGCCGTTCGGCCTCGGCCTCGTCATTCGCCTCGTCCGTCTCCTCCTTTGTCTGTTCCGTCTGTTCCGCCAGTTCCGGTCGCACCGGTTCGCGCCCGCCGTTCGGGCGAGGGGCAGATGCTGTGGAGAGATGCCGGCCGATCGTCTCGGCCAGCAGGTCCATGCCGGTGTCGATGTCGCGGAGGGAGGATTCGATGAGGCCGTCGGTGTAGGCCACGATCAAGCTGCCCTCGGACAGCCGGAACTCGGCGGTCTCGAACGGCGGTGTGCCCGCTCCCAGTGGGGGATTGGCGGGAAGGTCCGGGAAGGAGATCGTCCCTGTGGGGTCGACGACGGCGGGTGGCGGGTGCCCGGCGCTGGCCATCGTGCAGGTCCCCTCGGCGGGGTCGTACACGGCGTACAGGCAGGTGGCGTAGAAGTCGTCGCCGAAGCCACTGACCAGGTCGTTGAGGGTGGCCAGCAGTTCGTCCGGCGGCAGTTCGAGCCCGGCGAGGGTGTGGACGGCCGTACGCAGCCGTCCCATCGTCGCCGCCTCGGACACTCCGTGGCCCATCACGTCGCCGATGACCAGGGCCACGCGGTCGGACGACAGCGGAATCAGGTCGTACCAGTCGCCTCCGACCTGTATGCCCTCGTCGGCGGCCGGCAGGTAGCGGGCCGCGGCCGTGAGTGCGGGCACCGACGGCAGCGTACTGGGCAGCAGACCGCGTTGCAGTGCCTGGGCACGGGCGTGCTCGGCGTCGTACAGCCGGGCCCGTTCCAGGGCCTGGGCGATGAGGCCGCCGAGTGCGCCCAGCAGGGTGCGCTCCTCCTTGCCGAAGGCGCGGGGCGTGTCGAAGGAGAGGACGCAACAGCCGATGGCGTGTCCGGAGACGATGAGCGGGAGTACCGCCCCGGCGCTCATCTGCGCCAGGGCGGGCAGATCGGCTGTCCGCGGGTGGGCGTCGGCATACTCGGACACTGAGGTGAAGTACTGGGGGACACCCGTGCGCAGCACCTCTCGGCTGGCCGAGCCGCCGGTGGTCATGACCTCGACGAGGCGGGAGCGGAACGCCTCCGGGAAGCCGAACGCGCCGACCAGGTGCAGCTCATCTCCCTCGACGGACATCATCAGCAGCCCTGTGGCGCCGAAGGGCGGCAGAACCCGTTCCGCCACGGCGGAGACGACCTCGTCCACGGTGATCGCCCTGGAGAGGGCTCGGGTCAGTTCCTCGACCCGGGCCGCCCGCTCTGCTGTCGCGCGCTCTTCGGCGGCGCGCTCGGCATCCCGTTGCCGTCTTTCGGTGACATCGGTGAAGTAGAGGGTCTGGCCGTCGGGGACAGGCACCAGACGTACGTGGTACCAGCGCCCGTCGCCCGGCCACCGGACCTCGAAGCCGACCGGTGCCCGCCGTGCGGCGGCGCTCCGGCAGCGTTGCTCGATGCCGGACCCACGGGCCTCCCCGATGTCCCACAGTGTCTGCCCGACGATGCGATGGGAGGAGCCGAGCAACTGTTCCGCCCTGACGTTGACGAACGAGATCCGCCACTCGGCATCGACCGCGAGGAAGCCATCGCTCATGTGTCGCAGGGCGCGTCCGGCCGCGTCCATGGCCAGGCGGGTCTCGGTGATGTCCCACAGCGTGCCCATCATGCGGGCGGGTTCTCCGTCCTCGCCGACCACGACCCGGCCGCGGGCCTCGACCCAGCCGGTGGTGCCGTCCCGGCGGCACACCCGGTACTCGGAGCCGTATTCGCCCCGGTCGTGGATGGCCTGCTCGGTTCCCGCCAGTACCCACGGCAGGTCTTCGGGGTGGACCAGGGCCACCCAGCTTTCGACCCGCCCGTCGAAGGAGCCCGGCTCGATTCCCAGCACCCGCAGCATGACCTCGTCCCAGACGACCTCGCCCGTGCGGATGTCCCAGTCCCAGGTGCCGACGTGCACCGCGTTGAACGCCGCCTGGTGGAGCCCGGGGGCGGAGGGCGACTCGTCCTGCCACCAGACGGGGCGCACCTCCTGCCCTGCGGCCGCGGGGCGCCGCAGCTCGTCGGAAAGCCACCGGGTGAGGGCTGCCAGGAAGGCATAACGGGCAGAGGTCTGAGGGCCGGGCAGTACGGTCACGACCGAGAGCACGCCGAGCGGCAGGTCGGGGCCGGGCAACGGGACGGCCACCACTCCTGTCCCGGCCGGGGGCATGTAGCCGCTCGGAACCTCGTCGGCCGGCTGCCACACGGTGGTATTGCGCTGCGCGGCGACGGCCGGGGCGAGCGCCGCGTCCCAGGCGATGTCACCCCACAGCCGGGAGATGTCGGGGGGCAGTCCGGCAGCTGTCGTCAGCCGCAGCCGACGGCTGCCTCCGGGGCCGCGCAGGTGTACGAACCCGCCGAGCCCGCCGAGATCGGCTATCGCCTGGTGCAGGGCCAGCCGTAGAACGTCCGCCTCGCTCTGGTCCTCTTCCAGAGCGGCGAGCATGCGTAGCCGACCGGTCCCGGACGGTTCCATCGTGTCCTCGGGGCCTCGCGGAAAACCAACCTCATGCATGCGTCCGTCCCCGCGTCTTCAGGGATTCAGCCCATACGAATCACTATACGATCTCAGTGTTTGCGGTGAGTGACCACTTGCGGAAACGGGGGGCGACACGGGTGGGTGTCACAGACCCCGCAGGTGGGGGCGCGCCTCATCGCACGCGAAACAACGGGCCGTCCCGGACGGGTGGATCTGGACGGCGTCATAACGGAATGTGTCCTTCCCGCAGGTGACGCAGACCACCTTGTTCCACTGTGCATCGGAGTCCTCGTCGCTGCTCCCCGGCTCGTCGCGCCAGTCCGCACCCGGGCTCGTGGCGAGCACGGTCGACCGGAACCAACCGATCCGGCGCAGCGCCCAAGCCAGGGGCGGGGGCAGGAACCAGGCGAGAAGCAGCGGTACGAGGGTGTCGTACGAGCCGGGGACGTGCGCGGTCACCAGGGCGATGGCCACGGAACTCACCGCCACCATGGCGATGACCTCGGGCCAGCCCACGGGGATCAGGTAGGCACGGCGATGCTCCGTCCAAGTGGTTCCCAGGCGCTCGCGGCCGCCCCGGCGCGCGACGAAGTCGGTGAGCAGCAGGCTCAGCCAGGCGGTGAGCGGAACTCCCATCAGCCCGGCGACGTAGCCCAGGTTGCCGATCACGTCGAACAGCGAGACCAGGAAGGCCCCGAGCCCCGTGAGCAGGAGGAACGCGCGCCGCCCCCAAGGCAGTCGCAGCAGCCGCGCCGAGAAGTTGGTGAGAGCCACCGAGGAGCCGTAGTAGTTGACGAACTGGACCTTCAGCTGGGTGACGATCACCCAGAGCAGTCCGGTGACGCCCATGAGCTCGACGCTGTACTCCCCGGGGTTCACCGAACCGGTGCGAGCGGTGATCACCGCTCCGACGACGACCTCCAGCACCCACAGCGCCATCATCAGCGCGGCTCCTGCGGGCACCGCCCATCGGCGGTCACGGCGCATGACGAACCGGCCGTAGTCGCCGAGCGCCAGGCTGAGGATGGGCACGATCGACAGGGGGATCGCGGACGCCTGGGCCAGCGCGGGAAGGGTGACCCCGATCGGAACCGTGCCGGCGACGGGTTCACCGAGGGACTTCACCAGCAGGTACGCGACGCCGATGAAGAACAGCGGAACCGTCGCCCACTGCAGCCAGGCGATCTGCGACACGCCGTACCAGGTGAGCGGGACCACCACCAGGGCGCTCACGAGGTACAGCATCCAGAGCGGCGGCGCGGACCACCGGGCGTGCACGGCGGTGGCGATGAAGGAGCACTCGAAGGCCGCGTAGGCGATCCACGTGAGCGCGTAGGCGAGCAGGTTGACGGCGGAGCCGAGGAAGCCGAACCCGGCACCTCGCGACATGGCGTCCACGCCCATGCTCGTCCCCGATCCGTGCCAGGCGACGACGGAGCAGGAGACGGTGCCCACGACGAAACCGAAGACCGCCGCGATGACGGTGGTGGCGATGCCGTACGAGGTCGCCATCGAGCCGCCGAGGGCGAAGACGAAGACGGACGTCACCGCCCCCATGGCCAGCACGGGGAAGTCACGTCCCGGGCGCTTGGTGGCGAAGGGCACCTTGCTCACGGCGTAGTCGTCACCGGCGTCGGGATGCCCGTGGTCACGGGTACGGGGGCTACGAATCCTCATGGTCAGGTGAATCACCTCAACACCCGCCATGGTCACACTGCGACGGGTCGGACGCGAACAGGACAGCCGTCGTTGGACGGCCCCCGGCGTCAGTCGGCGGACGGCCGCCGCACCACTCGACAGACGGCCCGCTTCCCGCAACCGGCCCGCGGCCGGTACCACGGGTGGCGCCGGCTCACTCGCGTCGGCGGTGTCGTCCCGCCGTGGTGTCGTCGAAACTCACACGTCGCGGGAGTGGTCCCGGGTATCCGTCGCGCAGGCGGGCTTTCATCACCTCTTCCGTCAGGGCGGCTGTCACCGGACCGGGGGCCGGGGGCGGCGCCCAGGCTGCCGGAATGCCCGGAGGAGGCTCCGGTGCCGGCGCATCGGCACTCGGGGCCGGGACGGGCGGCGTCGCCCGGTGCCCGGCATGGCGCCGTCCCGCAGGGGACGACCCGCCGCGTCGGCCCGTGGTCGGCCCCGGCGGTCCCTCGGCCGAGCCCAAGGACCGGTTGAAGGTGTCGGCGACCCAGGTGTTGGCAAGGTTCAGGGCGCCCGGCAGACCTGGCCCCACGGGGGCGAGCAGCATCACGAGCGCCCCGGCCGCCACACCCCACGTCCCTGGCATGAACAGTACGAACCCGAGCCCGCCGACGGCGCATCCCCACAGGTTCCGTCGGCTCGAACTCCGCCGCAGCCCGACCGCGGCGACCACGCAGACCCCCACGAACGCACCGGCGTTCAGCGCCAGGTTGAACCGGAGGTCCGGGGACAGAGCCCGAAGCGGGCCGAGAGCCGCCGCGCCCGCCTCGCCGTCCAGGACGCGCCAGGTGAGCAGATTGACGGCGGCGGCCAGCGCGCCCAGCAGACCCGCCGCGAGAGCTCGCCGTAACAGTGCGCCGCTCGCCACCCGCCGTACCTCAGGGCGGGCCGCGCGGTCCGGCCACTGACGGGCCGGTACGGATTCCGGAAGCCGCCGAACGGCGATCGCGAGGCCCAGGGCGCCCAGCGCGGAACCGGCCAGAAACATGGCCCGCCAGCCGTGCGTGGGAAGCACGACAGGCGCGAGCATCATGGCGCCGACCCCGCCGACGGGCATCGCCGCCATGGACATTCCGGCGGCCCGCCTGGCCCGCCCCGGCGGCATGGACTGCCTGCACGCGGTCAGCACGCAGGGCATGACGGCGCCCAGCCCCAGCCCCGCCAGTCCCCGGAACGCGGCAAGCTGCAGCGGATCGTCGGCCAGAGCGCACGCCGCCGTCCACACGCCGGACCAGCAGACCTGGACGAGAACCACCGGTCGCAGGCCGAACCGGTCGACCAGCGCTCCGGAGAGCATCCCGCCGGCCAGCACCCCGACATAGACGGTGCTGCCGACGGCGCCGGCGGTCGCCGCGTCGAGGTGCCATCCCGGCTCGTCGAGCAACGGGTCCAGCAAGGCGCTGTAGACGATCAGGTCATAGCTCTGCACCAGGACCAGGAGGGCACACAGCAGCGCCACGCCGCGTCCGATGGCCATGCCCTGTCTGTCAGCGTGTGTCATGTGCCGCCTCCCCGCTCCGTTCGGCATGCGACATGCGGCTGTCGCATGGTGACCGCACCCTCGAACGTGCCAAACCGGGCGACACCGGCCATGGCGACAGGTGTGCACCAGGCACAGTTCTCGGTACGGACACGGCACACGGCGCGTTCAACGACCGCTGCCGACGGACGGAAGACGACTGCCCGCACTCGGCCCCGCGGGTAGGGGGAAGCACTCCCGGCCCCGGGGCCCCGACGTCGGGCACGGCAAGGTCCCGGACGCCGCTTGCGTCGGGGACGTCGGACCTGATCAGCCCACGCACACGGAGGGCGTCCCACAGACCGTCCGGAACGGGCTGATGGTGCAGTCCCGCGATTCGTGCCACCTGTTCCGATGCCGGAGGCCTCACGCAGCTTCTCCAGCCGAGCCCGGTCGCACTCGGAGGCAGTGTGGTGCCACAGAGCCACCGGTACGGCGGGGGTGACCGGGTTGTTGTCGACCCACCCCGTGTCGATCCTGCGAAACGGGACGTGCGGGGTCGGTGTGCCGATGTCGACCGGGCCGAGCTGTGCCTGGCACTTCGACGGCAGGCTGGAGTCGGAATCGGCGAAGGCCATCACCTCGCCGTTCTCGACGACGGTTTCGAGGGTGGTCTTGACCATGTCCAGGAAGCCGTCGTCGCCGGTCACCATGGCGGCGGCGAGCGCCACCACGTATGGCGCGTGCCCCACACTGGGCAGGCCGTGCGGCCACGACCAGCCGTAGTGGCCTCCGTACCAGCGGCCCTCCAGGAGGCTGCCGACCACGCCGTCCGGAGCCACGTTGTCGGGCAGGACCCCGCCGTTGGCCTCCACCCGCTCGCGCCACGCTCCGACGTACTCGGTGATCCAGTCGCGGTAGCGGTCCTCGCCGGACAGGATCCACGCGTTGAGGACCAGACCGGCGGCCGCGGGGTTCGCGGCCGTGTCGCCCGTCCCCGCGCGCTCGCGCATCTCCCGGCCCAGCCGGGGATCCTCGGAGAGCGGGTGGTACGGCGCGTCGGCCGGCAGGATCCAGTCGAGCGGGAAGCCGCAGGTTTCCGCCTCCTGGAGACGTCAGGGGTAGACGTCGCCGTCGAACAGGCCGGTGCGGTCGGGGTCGCTGCCGTTGTGCGACGGGTGACGGCGCGCCGCTCGGCGTCGTAGTCGCCCTCGGCGGGGTCGACGTACAACTCGGCGAACCGCAGGGCGCGTTCGGACCAGCGCTCAGGGGCGGCCCTGCACAGGAGGTGGAGCATCAGCAGGCTCTCGGCCTGGTGGAATCAGTCATAGCCGCGCTCGGACCAGCGACTTCGGGCTGCACGACACCCCCGGGCCTCCTTCCGAAGCCGCAGTCGAGGAGCATGCCGCGATCTACGCGGCCATCCGGGACGGTCGGCCCGAGGCTGCTGCCGACACCACAGCTGCGCACCTCGACAGGACACTCGAGGACGACCGGCAGTAGATCCAGCGGAGGGTGTTCGGGCAGCGGGAGAAGGGACGGGCGTAAGGACGACCGTCGTGTGGAACGGCGCTGGGCCCTTGTCGACGCGACCCGGCAGGGGCGCGAGGACTCGGCGCGGTGACCTGTCGGGGCGAGCCGGTCGCAGGTCGCGCCTGGATCGGAAGGTCGGTGGCGTGCCTGCTCGCCCTTGGCTCTCCGTCCGGCGACGGGGCGGCCGGGAATTCGCGGAGTTCGTCCCCCACCGGCCGGTCCCGCTTCGGCGTCGGCGGCGAACCGCCCGCGGCGACGCGGTCCCGACCGGGCACGATCATGCGCCGAGGCCCCAGTGCTCCGCGACGTCGAGAGGCGGTTCGTGGACGTCCCGCGGGTCCGGACCGATCAGCCGGGTGGTTCCGGTGGGTGAGCCGTCGAGGTCGTGCGCCGGCCAGCCCGGATCGCCGGTGCGCAGGAACCGGCTCCAGGCGGTGGCGAGTTGGTCGCGGACGGCCCGGTTGTCAGGGGTGTCGATGTCCAGGGCCGTGAGTCTGTCACCCAGGTAGAACGACTCGGCTCCGTGGAACGCGCCCGTGCCGGCTCCGAAGGGTTCGGCGGACAGAAGATAGCTGTGGGCGGGGCCGCCGGCCGATATCTGGGCGCGGGCGAGCCGGGCGGACGGAACGCGGTAGACGGCGTCGCTGAGAAACGCCGTACGCAGGTCGCGCAGTTCGTCCGGTGCCATGGGGGAGGTCCCGCCGGGCCGGGGGAGCGCGGCCCGGAGCCGTACGCGGTACGCCTCCAGGAGGGCCGGCGGGTCGGCGATGTTCGCCCGGGCCATCTCGGCCGTCAGAGCGTCCTCGTCGGCTGGGCGGTAGCCGGCGCCACCGAGCTCCGCCCACATCCGGATCTCGTCGCGGTTGGCACCGATCAGGAGCGGGATGCCGACGGCGGCCCCGGCCGCGACGGCGTCGAGGGGGCGCTCAGGCAGCACCGTGCCGTCCTGGACCACACCCCAGATACGTCCGCCCGGCAGGTTGCGACGGCCGATGTCGGCGTCGACGACGGAGGACTGCGCGTCGAGGATACGGCCGAGCGGGGCGGTCGCCAGTTCGTCGAGGGATTCGAGGCCCGCAGCGGAGAGGAAGCTCTCGGTGAGTGCCCGCGCGGTGTCGGGGGACTGCACGCGCGTGACGCTGCCGCTCTGCAGGATCGCCTTGTGGAACAGGCCCTTCGCGTCCGGGAGCGCGAGCAGCGCCCCGACGGAGAACGCACCGGCCGACGCACCGGCGACCGTGACGTTGCCGGAGTCGCCGCCGAAACGGCCCACGTTGTCGCGGATCCAGCGCAGGGCGGCCGTCTGGTCCTGGAGGCCGAGGTTGGCACTCGCTGCCCACCGGTCGCCGCCCGCTCCCGCCGGGTGGAGCCAACCGAGCGCCCCGACACGGTAGTTCGCGGCCACCACGACCGCGCCGGTCAGCCGGGAGAGCGCCGCGCCGTCGAAGCTCGGCGGCGACGCCGTGCCCGTCTCGAAGCCTCCTCCGTAGATCCACATCAGCACGGGCAGCCGGCCTTCGAGGCCGGGTGTCCACACGTTCAGGTAGAGACAGTCCTCGGAGAACGTGCCGTCGGCGGCGCCGAGGGCACGGGCGACGCTGACCGCGTGGGGACCGAGCGCCTCCAACTCGGGTGTGATCCCGGCGTGCTGGGCCGGTGCCGCCGGGAACCCCGCGGCGTCGCGGACACCGGACCACGGCACGGCGGGCTCCGGCGGTCGCAGCCGCAGCCCGCCCACAGGGGGAGCGGCGAAGGGGATTCCGGCGAAGCACAAACCTTCGTCGGCGAGGACTCCGCGGACCGCTCCGTGGGTGGTCGCCACCACCGGGCGCGCGGTCGTGTGGGGGTCGGACATCTCGTTTCTGCCTTTCACAGTCGGGTTCGCGCGGGTGCCGGCACCGTGGGCTGCCCGTCCGACGACCCGTCGGGCAGCTCCATCTCCAACAGACACATGGCCAGGGCCTTGCCGTGCGCGTCCAGGGCCAGGGAACGGGTCACCCCGCCGTCCAGTGCGTCCTCCAGGACGAACTTCAATGCTGCCAGCCCTGCCACCTCGTAGCGCCGCACGGTACCCCGGGCGACTTCTGCCAGATGGGTGCGCACCCGGTCCGCCGTCACATGGTCGCGCAGCAGCGGGAAGTCGGCCGGGCGGCGGGCGATCACCGTGATGTCCGCGCACGTGCCCTTGTCCCCCGAGCGGGCGTCGGCGAAGTCGTACAGTCTCATCGGTTCAGGCCTTCAGCAGGTGGACGTCGGTGCGCACCAGACGGCGCGGCAACATGACCGAGGCCACGGCGATGTTCTCCCGCGCGGAACGTGTCGCCCCAGCCCCGCCGGCCGGACCGTTCAGCCACAGCGCCGTCACCTCCCGCCCCACCCGGCGGGCATCGGTCAGTGTGGCGGTACGTGCGGCGACCCGCGCACGGACCTCGGGTGCCGGGCGGTGGCCCGATCCGCCGCCGTCGGGGCCGCGGTGGACGGCGTTGACGCCGATCAGGTCGAACCGCGTCTCCGCACCGTCCAGACCGAGCAGTCGCAGCCGTTCACGGACGATGTCCAGCGCGAGGCGCCCCCGGGCCTCCACGTTCGCGCCGGCGTAGGAGATCTGCCCCTCGCCGATGAAGCCGTCACGGTAGGCCACCGACACCTTCAGCCGGTCCGGGCGTGGTCCGCCGGAGATCCCCGACACGGCCACGCGGTCCTCGTCGACCCGCGTGATGCGGGCCCCGGAGAAGTCGGCCACCGTGTCCGGGGTTACGTACCCGGCGGGGTCGTGCACCTCGTACAACAGCTGCTCGGCGACGGTCGCCTCGGTCACCCGTCCGCCCGAGCCGGGCACCTTCGAGACGCTGAAGGAACCGTCGGCGCAGATGTCGGCGAAGGGGAAACCGAGCCGCGCGAGTCCGGGCACCTCCTTCACCCCGGGATCGGCGAAGTAGCCGCCGGTGACCTGTCCCGCGCACTCCAGGAGGTGCCCCGCGGCCGTACCGCGGGCCAGCGCCTCCCAGTCGTCCTCGGCCCAGCCGAACTCGTGCACCATCGGTGCCAGGAACAGCGACGGGTCGGCCACCCGTCCGCACACCACCACGTCCGCGCCCGTCTGAAGCGCCTCCACCACTGGTCCGATGCCGAGGTAGGCGTTGGCGGCGACGATCCCCTCGCCCAGCCCCGCGACCGTTCCCGAGGCGCCGGTCAACGGCAGATCCGACCCCCGGACGATGTCCAGCACGTCGTCCCCGGTCACCGCCGCGACCCGCAGCCCGTCCAGGCCGAGGCGGTGGGCGACATCGAGGATCGCACGGGCGGCGGCCAGCGGGTTGGCCGCGCCCATGTTGGTCACCACCCGCACGCCACGCGCCACGCACGGTGCGAGGACGGCTTCCATGCGCTCGACGAGCCACTCGTTGAACCCCGAGTCCGCATCGGACAACCGTTCCAACTGGGCCAGTGCCACGGTCCGCTCGGCCAGGCACTCGAACACCAGGTAGTTCAGCGCGCCGCCCTCGACGAGCTCGACCGCAGGCTCCACCCGGTCGTCCGCGAACCCGGCGCCGCAGCCGATCCGCACCGTTCTCATCCGTGCCTCGCGGTCTGTTCGGGGCACACGGGGCGCGGGCCGCCCGCACGCCGTTCATACAGTCCGAAGGGCGACAGCACGGCCGTGTACTGATTGAAACGTTCCATGTGTCGGCCAAGGCTATGCGTGAAAACAGAATGCTGCAAGGTATTGGCATGCCGGCGACCGCGTGGACGGCTGCCGGGACGGTGGACACCTGCGGCCTCCGGGTGGCGGACCCGCCTCCGCGGCCGGCCCTCGGACCGGTCGGGCGGACCCGCCGTGCGTGGACCTTCCCGGCTCCGGCCCGCCTTCGCCGGGGCTCACCGGTCCTGGGCGCGGCCTTCGTAGTCGTGTCGCGCGGCGGCGATGGCGTCATGGTGCGCGTCGGCCCACTCCACGAGGCCTACGACCGGCAGGAGGAACGAGTGCCCCAGCTCGGTGAGGGCGTACTCCACGCGAGGAGGCACCTCCGGGAAGATCGTCCGCCGTACGAATCCGTCCTGTTCCAGTTGGCGCAGGGTGCGCGCCAGCATCTGCTTCGAGATGTCGCCGATCTCCCGCGACAGCTCACTGAAGCGTTTCGTCCCGTCCGCCAGCGTCGTGACGACGAGCAGACTCCACTGGTCGCCGACCCGGTTCAGCACGTCGCGGACGACACAGTGCGGATCGAGTGCGGTCTTCCGCTTCTCCAGGAAGTCCGACGCGGTGTGTGACATGCGAGAGCCCTTCGTTCCCTCCCAGGGTCACACAGATGCGACCTGGTCTCGGCAAAGTTCCTTCTTGTGGGGCGTTTCGGCAGGTCGTACGGTCGGTTTCAGCGGGGACGCCGGATTCTGTCAGATATGAACACAGGGAAGTACTCATGAGCGAGGCCACAGGTTCCGCGGTGACGGCGGTGCCGTCCCAGGACGAGGAGAACGCGGCGGTGGAGGGCGTCATCCGACACCACGTGCTCGCCCTGAACAGCGCCGACGAGGACGCGATCGCCGCCGACTGGGCACCCTCCGGCATTCTGGTCGACGCCTTCCCGCCCTTCGTCTGGGAGGGCGACTCGCCGACGCGGAAGTGGTGGAGGGATCTGCAGGCCGCCATCGGGTCGGCGGGCCTGACCACGGTCGAGTTCGAACTCGGCGACTGGCAGCGGATCTACGTCGCGGGCGACCACGCGTACGCCGTCGCCCACGCCAAGGCGGACGTCTTCGGCCCGGAACTCGCCGTCGAGGCCCGGGGGACCTGGACGTTCGTGCTGACCAGGTCCGGCGAGCAGTGGAAGATCGTGTCGTGGAACTGGGGAGGCCCGCCGAACACACCCGTCCGGCGCTGACGCCCACAACGGTGCACGCCGTGGGGGCACCGGGTTCTCCGG
>NZ_JBHUXV010000163.1:0-17938 GCF_042669125.1 Streptomyces sp. NPDC057253
GCCGGGTGCTCACCCCCTCACCACATCTGTGGGAGTTGCTCGCCGAGCGGCTACTGGCCGCCCTGCTCATCGCGGCGCTTCTGCCAGCGCTGCTCGATCCGGTCCATCATCGAGCGCTTCTGACGTCCCTGGCGACGGGCGTGCGGAGCGCCCGCCGCGGGCTGTTCGCCCGGCTTGGGGGCCTTGCGCCAGCCGGTCACAGCGAGTACCGCACAACCCAGCATGACGAGGAATCCCACCACGCTGAGCCAGACCTGCTTGGCGACCATACCGGCCATGAGGAGCGCGATACCCACGAGGAAGCCGGCAACCGCCTGGTAGACCCGCCGCCGGGTGTACGTACGCAGCCCGCTTCCCTCGAGCGCCGACGCGAACTTGGGATCTTCGGCGTACAGCGCTCGCTCCATCTGCTCGAGCATGCGCTGCTCGTGCTCCGAGAGCGGCACGGAGTCCTCCTCATCGTGCAGTCGCCGGGGGGCGACCCGGGGGGTCCCTTCAGGATAGGCAGGGAATCGCCCCCGTGAAACCCGCCCCTCTGCGCCAATTGGCCAACCGGAATCCGCCATGAACGCTCCGGCCGCTGAATCTTGTCATTCCCCAGCTGCCGTCCCGTCATGCCGGGCGGTCTCCCTCGATCATACGGCGCTGAGCGCTCGATCGGGGGGCCTGTGGCGTACTCCATGTGCCATCAAGTACCTGATCAGCACTACGGCTCAGGAGGGCGCTCAGGCCCCGGCGGCCTCCCGCGTCTCGCCGAGCACATGGAGCTGGGTGGCCACGGAGTGGAAGGCGGGGAGCTCGGCCGCCGCCTCCTCCAGCTTCAGCAGGGCCTCCACCGCGCCGGGCTCGGTGTCCACGAGCACACCGGGAACCAGGTCGGCGAAGACCCGCACGCCGTGCACGGCGCCCACGGTGAGGCCCGCGCCCTCGACGAGCGCCGTGAGCTGTTCGGCGGTGAAGCGGCGGGGCACCGGGTCGCCGTCGCCCCAGCGGCCGTCCGGGTCGCCGAGCGCCTGCCGGGCCTCCTTGAAGTGGCCGGCCAGGGCCCGCGCGAGCACGGCGCCGCCGAGTCCCGCGGCGAGCAGGCTGAGGACGCCCTCGGAACGCAGGGCGGCCACCACGTTGCGCACGCCCTCGGCGGGGTCGTCGACGTACTCCAGGACGCCGTGGCACAGCACCACGTCGTACGCGCCGCGCTCGGCCACGTCGAAGAGGCCGTGGGCGTCGCCCTGGACGCCCCGGACGCGGTCGGCGACACCGGCCTCGGCGGCGCGGCGCTCCAGCGCGAACAGGGCGTTGGGGCTGGGATCGACGACCGTGACCTGGTGGCCGAGACGGGCGACGGGCACCGCGAAGTTGCCGCTGCCGCCTCCGGTGTCGAGGACGTCCAGCGCCTGGCGTCCCGTGGCCTTGACCCGGCGGTCGAGGGCGTCCTGGAGGACGTCCCAGACCACGGCGGTACGGAGGGAGGCGCGGGGTCGCAGCGGGTCCGACACGGCAGTTGGCTCCTCGGCGCGGGCGGGAAGACTTCAGGCGCCCTCCACCCTATTGCCTCCGGTCCCCCACCTGGTCACTCCGGTGCCACGCCCGGCCGCACGTCTCGTACGGCGGACGCCGGTCCCGGGCGCGTACGGCAGAGACGCTGGGCTCGGCTCCGTACGGCGCACCCGGTCGCCCTCGCTGTACGCCGCGCCCGGACGCCACTCGCCGCGCGGCGCGCCCGTCACCCGGCGTCCGGGAAGTCGCGGTCGCGGTCGGTGCCGTGGCCGCTCCCCTCGGGCTCGTCCGCGTCCTGGCGCGGCTGCGGCAGGACCGGCTGGAGGACCAACATCCGCTCGACGAGGCGCAGGAACATCGCCACGTCGCGTATGAGGTCGTCCGCGTCCCGACGGCTGGCCGCGCCCTGGATGCCGGCCTCGGCCCGGGCGCGGCGCCGGGCCCCGGAGGCGAAGAGCGCGCTCCACTCGGCGAGCTCCGGCGCGATCTCCGGGAGCACTTCCCAGGCGCTCCGGATCTTGGCGCGGCGTCGGGGCGTGGGCTCCGGACGCCCCCGCGCGGCGAGCACGGCGGCCGCGGTGCGCAGGGCGGCGAGGTGGGCGGTGGCATAGCGCTCGTTCGGCGTCTCCAGCGCCGAGGCCTCGTCGAGGCCGGCACGGGCCTGGGCGAGCAGGTCGAGGGCTGCGGGCGGGGCCGTCGCCCGGCGCAGCACGGGGTGCACGTCGCTCGCCGGGCCGGTCAGTGAGGGGGCAGGGCCGGTGGCGCGGCGCCGACGGGCGGCGGCTGCGTGATAGCTGGCCATGACGAACCTCCTGTCGTCTGGTTGACGGCACATCCCGCTACGGAGTGCCGTATGTGCCCATCGTGAGCTATGGCACTGACAATCCGTTCTGACCTGCGGTTTTGCTTCGATCGAAGGTTCGGGTCTATTTTTGCACTGACCAGTCAGTTCAAAATGTTGTCGCTTCAAGGGAGCAGGGGGTGGCCGTGGACGGAGTCGCTGTCGTGGCCGAGGGGTTCGGGTTGAGAGGACCCCGCGGCTGGGCCTTCCGGGGCGTCGACCTCGTCGCGGAGCCCGGGGCGCTGATCGCCGTCGAGGGGCCCTCGGGGTCCGGCCGTACGAGCCTGCTGCTCGCGCTCACCGGACGGATGAAGGCCACCGAGGGGACCGCGACCGTGGGCGGGGCCCGGCTGCCCAAGCAGCTCTCGGCGGTCCGCCGGTTCAGCGCGCCGGCCAATGTCCCCGGGGTCACCGACCTCGACCCGGCGCTCACCGTCGGGGAGCACCTGCGCGAACGGGCGCTGCTCCAGAACCGGTTCGGCGACTCGGTGCGCGCGCTGCTGCGACCGCGCGCCGAGCGGACGGCCGAGGCGGGGCTGCGGATCGACACCGCCCTGACGGCCGCCGGGCTCGACCGGGAGGCACTGCCCAAGGGCGCGCGGACCGCCGTACGCGATCTGGAACGGCTGGAGGCGCTGCGGCTGTCGATCGCCCTGGCGCTGATCGGCCGCCCGCGACTGCTCGCCGTCGACGACCTGGACCTGAAGCTGTCCGACGCCGAGCGGGCCGAGGCCTGGGCCCTGCTCAGGTCGCTCGCCGCGGCCGGCACGACGGTCCTGGCGGTGTGCAGCGAGGCACCGGAGGACGCCGTGACGGTGTCCACGCGTACCGAGACCCCCGAGGACGAGCAGAACCGGAAGGAGACGGGCGATGCGCTCACCGAGACTGGCCGCGCTTGAGCTGCGCCGCTTCGGCAGGGGGAAGCTGCCGCGTGCCGCGCTGGTGGCCCTGCTGGTGCTGCCGCTGCTGTACGGCGCCCTGTACCTGTGGTCCTTCTGGGACCCCTACGGCCGCCTGGACCGCATCCCGGTGGCCCTCGTGAACGACGACAAGGGCACCACCGCCGACGGCCACAGGCTCACCGCGGGCGAGGACATCACCAAGGGGCTGCGCGAGAGCGACACCTTCGACTGGCACGAGGTCAGCGCGGGCGAGGCCCGCAAGGGCGTCGAGGACGGCACCTACTACCTGTCGCTGACCATGCCGGCCGACTTCAGCAGGAGGATCGCCTCCAGCGCGGGCGACTCCCCCGAGACGGGCGCGCTCCAGGTCCGTACGAACGACGCCAACAACTACATCGTCGGGCAGATCGCGCGGACGGTCTTCGCCGAGGTGCGTCAGGCCGCGTCCACCAAGGCCTCGCGGTCCTTCCTGGACCGGATCTTCATCTCCTTCTCCGACATCCACGGCGCCACCGTGAAGGCCGCGAACGGCGCCGACGACCTCGAAGGCGGCATCGGCAAGGCCGAGAAGGGGTCCGAGGACCTGGCCGCGGGGCTCAAGCAGGCGCAGTCGGGCAGCGGGCGGCTCTCCGCCGGGCTGGCCAGGCTCGACACCGGCTCGGGCGACCTGGCGGACGGCGCGCGGCAGGTCGCCGCCGGCACCCAGACGCTCGCCGACCGGGTCAACGGCGTCGCGGACACGGTGGGGCCCTTCGTCGCGGACAACGAGAAGAGCATCGGCGACACAGCGCGGCTCGTCGCCGACTCGGCCGGAGCCGTCCGCCACAACCTCGGCACCCTGGTGAGGACCGCCCCGGCCGCCGCCGAGGCGGCGCACAAGGCCGCCGACACCCTGAACGCCGTCTATAGGGCGCGATGCACGGACCCCGTGCTGCCGGACGCCGCCTGCGCCGACCTGAAGAAGGCACAGCAGGCCGCCGCCGACGTGGCCCGGGTGGCCGACGACGTCAACGCGCTCGTCGCCGACCAGAACGGCGACCTCAAGAAGCTCGACGGACAGCTCGCCACCCTCCAGAAGCAGGCCCGCGCGCTCGCCGACCGGGCGCCCCGGCTCTCCGAGGACCTCGACGACGCCGTGGCCAAGGTCAACCGGCTCAACGAGGGCGCGCGCAAGGTCGCCGACGGGGCCAGGACGCTGCACTCCGGCATCGGCACCGCGCGGACCGGCGCCCAGCAGCTCGACCAGGGCATCGACCGCCTCAGCACCGGCGCCGACACCCTGAGCGGCGGCATGTACAAGCTCGCCGACGGCTCCGGGAAGCTCTCCGACGGGCTGCACGACGGCGCCTCGCAGATCCCCGACTACGACAAGAAGGACCGCGACCGGCGCACCGAGGTGATGGCCGACCCGGTCCAGCTGATCTCCAAGGACCTGCACGACGCGCCGAACTACGGCACCGGGTTCGCCCCGTACTTCATCCCGCTGTCGCTGTGGGTGGGCGCGATGGTGGCGTACATGCTGATCGCGCCGATGAACCGGCGGGCGCTCGCCGCCGGTGCCGCGGCCTGGCGGATCGCGCTGGCGGGCTGGCTGCCGGTGGTGGCGATCGGGGTGCTCCAGACGGTGGCCCTGATGTCGGTGCTGCACTGGGCCGTCGGCCTCCAGATGGCCCGCGCGGCCGGGACCGTGGGCTTCCTGTTCCTGGTGACGGCGTGCTTCGCGGCGATCGTGCAGTGGCTGAACGCCCGCTTCGGAGCGGCCGGCCGGATCCTCGTCCTCGCCCTCCTGATGCTCCAGCTGACGTCCGCGGGCGGCACCTATCCCGTCCAGACCAGTCCGGGCTTCTTCAACGCGCTGCACCCCTTCCTGCCGATGAGCTACGTCGTCGAGGCCCTCAGGAGACTCATCACGGGCGGCGGCCTCGGTCCGGTGTGGCACGCGTGCGTGGTGCTCATCGCCTTCACCGCGGGCGCCCTCGCGCTGACCGCCGTGGCCGCGCGCCGCCGTCAGGTGTGGACCCTGGACCGGCTGCACCCGGAGCTGACCCTGTGAGCCGTTCCGCCACCTCAGAGGGCCTGACGCCTGTGAGAATCAGGACCATGGACAGCAGCAGCGCCACGGCGGGCGTCAGCACGCGCCGCGAGGCCACCCGGCAGAAGCTCTACGAGGCGGCCGTCACGCTCATCGCCGAGCAGGGCTTCTCCGCCACCACGGTCGACGAGATCGCCGAGCGGGCCGGAGTCGCGAAGGGCACGGTCTACTACAACTTCGCGAGCAAGTCGGTGCTCTTCGAGGAGCTGCTGCGGCACGGGGTGGGTCTGCTCACCGCCTCTCTGCGGGAGGCGGCGGAGGCGACCGCCCGCGCGGGCGGCGGCAAGGTGGACGCCCTGGACGCGATGATCCGCGCCGGCCTCGTCTTCATCGACCGCTACCCGGCCTTCACCCAGCTGTACGTGGCCGAGCTGTGGCGCACCAACAGGGCGTGGCAGTCCACCCTCATGGTGGTCCGTCAGGAGGCCGTCGCGGTCGTGGAGGGCGTGCTGCGCGAGGGCGTCGAGAGCGGTGAGTTCAGCGAGGAGATCGATGTCCCGCTGACCGCCTCCGCCCTGGTCGGCATGGTCCTGGTGGCCGCCCTGGACTGGCAGTCCTTCCAGCCCGAGCGCTCCCTGGACGACGTGCACGCGGCGCTGTCGCGGCTGTTGCAGGGGAGGGTGAGCGGGCGCAGCGGATGACATCGCGCTGACAGGCGAAAGCGCCGGTCCGCTGTGGCCGCGTCCCCCGCGGGCCACCTCGAACCGGCGCCTTCTCCCCGTTCCCCCGTTACCCCGTACCCCCCGTTGGGCCCCCGTTCGGTCGTTCCCCCGCTTTCCGGGATCCCCCGTGCCTCGCTCCCGCCGACCTCGGCCGGCGGAAGGAGCGGGTCCGGGGCGGCTCCGTTCCGGCGCCCCGTGTCGCCGGTGCCGGAGCCGTTCCCCTTCGCCGTGCCTCCACTCTCCCGTTCACGCAGGTCGCAGCCCATCCGCGCGCGTACTCATCTCACCCTCTAGGTACGGATACTCAGTCCTGCGTGCTCATCCCCAGGACGCCCGGTGGCCCACTGGTTACGATCGCGTCCGTGTCCGTACTCCCCTTGGTGTTCACCAGCGGCTGGGCCAGCGGTGTCAACGCGTACGCGGTGGTGCTGCTGCTCGGCGTGTTCGGCGCGACGGGGCTGAGCGACGACGTCCCCGAAACCCTCCAGCGCCCCGAGGTCCTCGTCATCGCGGGCGCACTGTTCCTGTGCGAGGCGGTGGCCGACAAGATCCCGTACGTCGACTCGGCGTGGGACTCCGTGCACACCGTGGTCCGGCCGGTCGCGGGCGCCTGGGTCGGGGCGCTGCTCGCCGGTCAGAGCGGTTCGCTCAACGACGTGGTCGCGGGTCTGGTGGGCGGCTCGACGGCGCTGGCCAGCCACACGGTCAAGGCGGGCACGAGGATGGCCGTCAACGCCTCCCCGGAGCCCTTCAGCAACATCGTCCTGAGCCTGGCGGAGGACCTCGGCGTGGCCGGCGTCGTCACCTTCGCGATGTTCCACCCGGAGGCGGCGGCGGTCATCGCGGGCGTCCTGCTGCTGGCGGGCCTGGTGGTGCTGTACTTCCTGATCTCCCGGATCCGCAGATTCCGCAGACGCAGGGCCCAACGCCGCGAGGAAAAACGACTGGCGGCACGAGAACCCACCTAGGGCTGCGCACCCCCGGCGGAGTTGTCAGTGGCGGCCGATAAGGTCGCAGGCATGGCAAGGATTGCGGTGATCGGCGCCGGGATGGGCGCGATGGCGGCCGCTGCCCGGCTGGCCGTCGCGGGTCACCGGGTGGCGGTGTACGAGCGTACGGAGACGTACGGCGGAGCGGTGCGCCGGTTCGAGCGGGACGGCTTCGGCTTCGACACCGGACCCGGACTGCTCACGCTCCCCGCGGTCTACCGCGATCTGTTCGTCAAGACCGGCAAGGAACCCCTGGAGTCGGTCGTCGAGCTGGTCCAGGTCGACCCGTCGGCACGGCACGTCTTCAAGGACGGCACCGAGGTGTCCCTGCCGAACGCGTCCCGCGCGGGGGTGGTCTCCGCTCTGGACGAGGCGCTCGGCGCGGGGGCCGGCGCGCGCTGGGGCGACTTCCTGGTCCGGGCCCGCGAGACCTGGGACCGCACCCGCAGACCGCTCCTGGAGGAGCCGCTGTGGCCCAACTGGCCGGTGCTGGCGGAGCGCGAGCCCTATCCGGCGGTGCCGCACAAGAAGTTCCTGCGGACCCGCCGGGCCGGCACGCTGAACCAGATCGGCGCCTGGGAGCTGCGCGACCCCCGCCTCTCTTCCCTGCTGGACGGCTACGCGCTCGCCTACGGCATCGACCCCGGCCTCGCCCCGGCGAGCGCCGCGATCCTCCCGTACATGGAGCACGCCTTCGGGACCTGGTATGTCCGGGGCGGCATGCGGGAGTTGGCGCGGGCCGTGTACGAGCGGTGCGTCCAGCGCAAGGTGGAGTTCCACTTCGGCGCCGAGGTGACGGGCGTCCTGGAGAAGGACGGCCGCGCGGGAGGGCTGGAGCTGGCCGACGGGACGCTCGTGGAGGCGGACGCCGTCGTCGGCGGGGGGCCCTGGCGACTGCGCGGACTCCTGCCGGGACGTGAGCTCTACGCCGCCGAGGACGTCCCCCCGCACGCCGAGAACCGGCACCTCGGCCGGATCGTGGTCTGTCTCGCGTTGCGCGGGGCTCGGCAGCCGGGCGCCGCGCACCGCACGGTGGTGCACGGCCCCGACCCGGAAGGCGCGCTGTGCGACTTCGTGCACGGGGAACTGCCCGAGGAGACCACCGTGCAGATCGACCGTCCGGATGACCCGGCTCTGCGCCCCGACGCGGACCACGAGTCCGTGGTGCTGACGGCGACCGTGACGCCCCAGGGGAGCTTCGACTGGACCGCCCCGGGCATGGCCGACGCCTTCGCGGACAAGATGGTCACCGCCGCCGAGCGGGCGCTTCCCCACCTCCGGGAGCGGATTCTGTGGCGCGAGGTGCGGACGCCCGTGCACACCGAGCGGGAGACGGGGGCCGAAGGCGGTGCCGTACCCGCACCCTCACTGGCCGGCCCCGACGGCACCCTGCACCCGTCCAACAGCACAGCGCTGCCAGGCCTGTTCACGGCCGGTGGCTGGTCGCACCCCGGTGGGGGTCTCCCCCATGCCGGCATGTCGGGCGCCCTGGTCGCCGGGCTGATCGTGGAGGGGCCGGAGTTCCGCGGCTCTCGGTGAGGGAGCCGCCCGGCGTCAGAAGCGGTACTGCTCGTCGTACCCCTGGCCCTGGTTCTGGTGTCCCTGGCCGCTGTTGTCCTGGTAGTACTGCTGCTCCTGCGGGAGTTCGCCGCCGTACTCGTCGGTGCGCTGCTGCGGCACCCACACCCCGCCGGCCGGCGTCTCGCCGCCGTACGTCTGGCCGTACTGGTCGTAGCCCTGCTGGACGAACTGCTGCTGACCGCCGTAGGACGTGTCGTACGACCCCGTCCCGTAGGTCTGGGTGCCGATGTACGGGTCGGAGTAGGCGGCGTACTGCTGCTGTCCGCCCGCATCGTAGCCGTACTGCTGCTGGTCGTAACCGGTGTAGCCGTCGTAGCCGTACGTCTGGTCGGCGGCCGCCGTCGCGTACTGGTCCTGGGGCTGGCCCGCGGAGGCGTAGGACTGGTCGCCGCCGTAGCCGGTGTCGCTGTATATGCCGTAGGAACCGGTGTCATCGGGCAGGGGCTGGGGCTCGTAGACCGAGGTGGTCTCGGCGGCCGTGGCGGAGCGCGCCGGGGTGAAGACGTCGTCGCGGTCGTAGTCGTCGTCATGACCGTAGCCCGCGGTGTCCGGGCGGCCCCGGTCGTACCCGGCCTCGTCGCCGTAGGCCGCGGCCCCCGACTCCAGGTCCGAGACCTCCAGCGCGGGCTCCTCGCGGCCGCGCTCCCGGCGGCTCTTCTTGCCGCCGGTCAGACCGCCCAGCGCGGCCGGCGGGTTGACCGCCCAGCCCTGTTCGAAGCCGCGGCGGAACGACAGGGTGACGTAGGTCTGGCCGACCGCGAAGGCGATCGCGCCGAGACCGATGACGATCACCTGTGAGATCAGCACGCCGAGGACCACGCCCAGGAAGCCGACGAAGGCGAGCACCCGCCAGCGCAGCCGCGCCTTGTACTGCAACAGCACTTCGCCGAGCAGCCACAACGCGACGAATCCGAACGCGATGTAGAGGACCGTCCAGCCCATGTACGCCCCTCTCCCAGTGACCGCTACGCAGTGTGTCGTATATCCGTGCGGCCGGTCTAGGCCTGCGGTCGGTGGTGCAGGCCCAGGTTTTCGTAGATTTCCAGCGATGCCGTGGAGTTGTTGAGCGTGATGAAGTGCAGTCCGGGCACTCCCTCGGACAGCAGCCGCGCGCAGAACTCCGTGGCGAACTCGATTCCGATCGAGCGTACAGCGGCCGGATCGTCCTTTGCTGTGAGGATCCGCTCTTTCAGGGCGGAGGGGATGCTCGCGTTGCTGAGCTGCGGGAGGCGTTCCAGCATTCGCACGCTGGTCACGGGCATGATCTCGGGGATGACCGGAGTCGCGCAGCCCGCGGCATCGACTCGGTCACGCAGCCGCAGATAGGACTCCGGCTGGAAGAACATCTGGGTGATGGCGTAGTCGGCGCCGGCGCGGCACTTGTCGACGAAGTGGGTGACGTCGGTGTCCCAGTCCGCGGAGCGCGGGTGCATCTCCGGGAAGGCCGCGACGCCTACGCAGAAGTCGCCCGACTCCTTGATGAGCCGGACGAGTTCGGCGGCGTAGGTCAGGCCCTGCGGGTGGGCCAGCCAGTCCCCCATGGGGTCGCCGGGCGGGTCGCCGCGCACGGCCAGCATGTTGCGGATCCCGGCGTCGGCGTACTGGCCGATGATGTTGCGCAGTTCGGCGATGGAGTGGTTGACCGCGGTGAGGTGGGCGACCGGGGTCAGGGTGGTGTCCGCGACGATCTGCTGGGTCTCCTTGACGGTGCCCGCGCGGGTGGAGCCGCCGGCGCCGTAGGTCACGGAGACGAAGTCCGGGGCGACCGCCTCGACCCTCCGGAGGGCGCTCCACAGGTTTCGCTCACCCTTGGGAGTCTTGGGCGCCGAGAACTCGAAGGAGTACGTCGTCTTGCCCGTGGCGAGCATGTCGCGCACGGTGCGTGCGCGGTCAGTCCTGGTGGATGCGGTTCCGAGGGCCATACCGGAAGGTTAGTCAGGGGGCGGCGGCCTCCCAACCGGATCCGGGAAATTTGCCCGGATTGTCGACTTGTTGTCCACCCCTCGGACACCTGAGGCGGTTACACCGTGTGCCTGAGCCGCTTCGCGAACTCCGCGGCGGCCGCCCCGGGGTCGTCCGCCTCGGTGATCGCCCGGACGACGACGACCCGGCGGGCGCCGGCCTCCAGGACCTCGTCGAGGTTGCCGAGGTCGATGCCGCCGATGGCGAACCAGGGGCGGTCGGTGCCGAGGGCGGCGGTGCGGCGGACCAGGTCGAGGCCGGGGGCGTGCCGGCCGGGCTTGGTGGGGGTGGGCCAGCACGGGCCGGTGCAGAAGTAGTCCACGCCGTCCTGCGTCGCGGCCGCCGTGGCCTCCGGCTCGGCGTGGGTGGAGCGGCCTATGAGGACGTCGTCGCCGAGGATCGCCCGGGCGGCGGGGACGGGGAGGTCGCCCTGCCCCAGATGGAGTACGTCGGCGCCGGCCGCGTGGGCGACGTCGGCCCGGTCGTTGACCGCGAGGAGCTTGCCGTGGCGGGCGCAGGCGTCGGCGAGGACCTTCAGGTGTTCCAGCTCCTCGGCCGCCTCCATGCCCTTGTCCCGCAGCTGCACGATGTCGACGCCGCCGGCCAGGACGGCGTCGAGGAACTCGGCGAGGTCGCCCTGGCGCTTGCGGGCGTCCGTGCACAGGTAGACGCGGGCGTCGGCGAGCTGGGCGCGGGCGGTGTCGGGCATGCGTGAGTCTCCCCCGGGTTCGGTGGTGTACGGGCCGTGCTCGACCGCGGCCGCGGCCCCGGCGGGCCCGGCCCGTACGCCGGTGCTGTCAGGTCAGACGGCGAGCGCCTGGGCCCGGCGCTTCACCTCCGTGCCGCGATTCTCGCTCAGGGCCTGTGCGGGGGTGCCGGGCAGGCTGTCGTCGGGGGTGAAGAGCCACTCCAGCATCTCTTCGTCGGTGAAGCCGTCGTCCCTCAGGAGCGTCAAGGTGCCGGACAGGCCCTTGACGACCTTCTGCTCGGCCCCGTCGATGAAGGCGGCGGGGACGTGCAGCGCGCGGTTCTCACCACGGCGTACGGCGATGAGCTGGCCCTCCTTGACCAGCTGCCGCACACGCGTCACCTCGACGTCCAGCATCTCTGCGATATCGGGGAGGGTGAGCCAGGCGGGGACGAGAGCATCGATTTTTGCGTCAATCTCGGTCACGGGATTAAGCGTGCCATCCCGCACTGACAGTCGGAAGCCGGGGCGCCTCCGGCGGGGGAACGGAGGGCAGGATTCCCTGGTGACGACCGCACCGTGTCGTACGCCGTCGCCGTCCTACGCCGTCGCCGCCTTCAGCGGTCGCGCCGGGTCCGTCAGCAGCTCCGGGTCCATCTCCGCGGCCGCCTCGATCAGCCGGCGGCCCTGGGCCAGGTCGCGGGGGCGGCCCACCGCCAGAAGGGCGACCAGGCGGTTCTCGCGCAGCCAGCACACCGACCAGGCGGGGCCGGACGGATCGCCGCGCCACAGGGTCGTGTCGGCGGACGCGTGGTGGCCGGCGTACTGGACGAAGCGGCCGAACTGCTCGGACCAGAAGTACGGGACCGGGTCGTAGACCGCGGAGGTCTCGCCCAGGATCGCGGCGGCGACCGTGCGGGGTCCCTGGAGGGCGTTGTCCCAGTGGTGGACCATCAGCCGCTCGCCGTAGCGCCCCGAGGGGAAGGAGGCGCAGTCGCCGACCGCGTGGACGTCCGGTGCGGAGGTCCGCAGCCGCTCGTCGGCGACGACCTCGCCGTGCGCACCGAGCTCGATGCCGGATCCGGCCAGCCAGGCCGTGGCGGGCCGGGCGCCGATGCCGACCACGACGGCTCCCGCGGCCACCCGGGAGCCGTCGTCCAGGACGACCTCACCGGGCTCGACGCGCACCACGCGCGCGTGGGTGCGCAGATCGGCCCCCGCGTCGGCGTACCAGGACGTCATCGGCGCGGCCACCTCGGCGGGCAGCGCGCCCGCGAGCGGACGGTCGGCGGCCTCCACGACCGTCACCGCGCAGCCCGCCTCGCGCGCGGCGGTGGCGAACTCGGCGCCGATCCAGCCCGCGCCGACGACCACGATGTCGTGCTGGCGGGCGAGCACGGGGCGCAGCCGCTCGGCGTCGTCCAGGGTGCGCAGCAGATGCACGCCGGGCACGCCCTCGGTCCCGGGCAGCCGGATCGGTTCGGCGCCGGTGGCGAGGACCAGGACGTCGTACGGCACGACCCCGGCCTCGGTGTCCAGTTCGTGCGCGTCGGGGCGCACGCCCAGCGCCTCGCGGCCGAGCAGCAGTTCGATGCCGAGGGCCTCGAAGTCCACGTCGAAGGCGGAGCCCTCGGCCTTGCCCAGCAGGACCGCCTTGGAGAGCGGGGGACGGTCGTAGGGCTGATGGGGTTCCGCGCCGATCACCGTGACGGTGCCCTGGAAGCCCTGTTCGCGCAGGGCGACCGCGGTCTGCACGCCGGCCATGCCCGCCCCGACCACGACCACCCGCCGCTGCGCCTGCGTCTGCTCGGTCATTTGATCACCCTAGCCACCTGACGAACAGTCAGTCAGGAGTCGTGCCGAGTGACCTGCTCCACAACGCTGGTCCCACTGCCGGACTGCGACTCCCACTCCCAAGTCTCCTCCAGCCGCACCCGGCCGTCGGGAAGGTCCACGACCGTGGAGACGCAGTGCCCGCAGGACGTCGTCCGGTCGTGCTTGAGCTGGACGTAGCGGAAGTCGAGGCGGTCCCCCGCGCGCGTGCCGACCAGATGCCCGCGTACGACGTCCCCGCCCGTGTACTCGGCCCAGATCTCCCCGTCCTTCTCGTGGTACATGAACCGGGTCCTGGTGCCCACCTGACCTGGGGCCTGGTCGGCGACAGGGGCGAGAACGAGACCGTCGAGCGAGCGCGCCACGAAAAGAGGCTCCCTTACTGAGACATACGACGTCGGGCTAGGGTGGCCAACGTAGAGCACTCGCGGGAGCCCGGACGCACCGGGCTGAGAGGGAGGCTGGCCGGCCTCCGACCGTACGAACCTGATCCGGGTCATGCCGGCGAAGGGAGGGGCTGGACGCCCATGTCCTCACGTACGTCAGACGTCCTCGTCGTCGGGGGCGGAATCATCGGCCTGGTCACGGCCTGGCGGGCCGCGCAGCGCGGTCTCCGCACGGCGGTCGTGGACCCGGAACCGGGCGGCGGAGCCGCCCGGGTGGCCGCCGGGATGCTGGCCGCCGTCACCGAACTGCACTACGGCGAGCAGACCCTGCTCGGCCTGAACCTCGCCTCGGCCCGCCGCTACCCCGACTTCGCGGCCGAGCTCACCGAGCTGACCGGGCACGACCTCGGCTACCGCCGCTGCGGCACGCTGGCCGTGGCGCTGGACGCCGACGACCGCGCCCATCTGCGCGAACTGCACGCGCTCCAGCGGCAGTCGGGCCTGGAGTCGGAGTGGCTGTCGGGGCGCGAGTGCCGCCGTCTGGAGCCGATGCTCGCGCCGGGGGTGCGGGGCGGGCTGCGGGTGGACGGCGACCACCAGATCGATCCGCGCCGCCTCACGCGCGCGTTGCTGGCCGCGTGCGAGCGGGCCGGTGTGGTGTTCCACCGCGCGTGGGCACAACGCCTGCGGGTCGCCCGGGACCGGGCCGCCGGGATCACCATGACGGACGCCGAGGAACTGGACGCGGGCCAGGTGGTGCTCGCCGCCGGGAGCCTCAGCGGCCGTCTGGAAGGCGTCCCCCAGGCCCTCCTGCCCCCTGTGCGGCCCGTGAAGGGCCAGGTGCTGCGCCTGACCGTGCCGCCCCGGTACGCGCCGTTCCTGAGCCGTACCGTGCGGGCCGTGGTGCGCGGCAGCCAGGTCTATCTCGTGCCGCGCGAGAACGGCGAGCTGGTGATCGGCGCGACCAGCGAGGAGCTGGGCTGGGACACGACGGTGACCGCGGGCGGGGTGTACGAACTGCTGCGGGACGCGCACGAACTGGTCCCCGGCATCACCGAGCTGCCGCTGACGGAGACGCGCGCGGGCCTGCGTCCGGGCTCCCCCGACAACGCGCCGCTGCTCGGCCCGACGCAGCTGCCCGGCCTGCTGCTCGCCACCGGGCACTACCGCAACGGCGTGCTGCTGACGCCGGTCACCGGGGACGCCATGGCGCACGTCCTGACCACCGGTGAACTCCCGGAGGTGGCCCGCCCGTTCACCCCGGGGCGGTTCCTGGAGCGGGTGGAGCAGCCGGCATGAACATCTCCGTCAACGGGGAGCCGCGCCGGTTCGCTCCCGGCACGGCTCTCGACACCGTCGTACGGGCCCTGACCCCGGCGCCCTCCGGGGTCGCCGCCGCGCTCAACGAGACCGTCGTCCCGCGCGCGCAGTGGTCCTCGACGCCCCTCGCCGAGGGAGACCGCGTGGAAGTCCTCACCGCCGTCCAAGGAGGCTGACCCATGGCCGACGATCCCTTCGTCATCGGCGGTACGTCCTTCTCGTCCCGGCTGATCATGGGCACGGGCGGGGCGCCCAGCCTGGACGTCCTGGAGCGGGCGCTGGTCGCCTCCGGGACCGAGCTCACGACGGTCGCGATGCGGCGGGTGAACCCCTCGGTGCACGGCTCGGTGCTGTCCGTCCTGGAGCGGCTCGGCATCCGGGTCCTGCCCAACACGGCGGGCTGCTTCACGGCCGGCGAGGCGGTTCTCACGGCCCGCCTCGCGCGCGAGGCGCTCGGCACCGAGCTGGTCAAGCTGGAGGTCATCGCCGACGAGCGCACCCTGCTGCCGGACGGCGTGGAGCTGCTGGACGCGGCGGAGACCCTGGTCGACGACGGCTTCACGGTGCTGCCGTACACGAACGACGACCCGGTGCTGGCCCGCAGGCTGGAGGACGTGGGCTGCGCGGCGATCATGCCGCTCGGCTCCCCGATCGGCTCCGGGCTCGGCATCCGCAACCCCCACAACTTCCAGCTGATCGTCGAGCACGCACGCGTGCCGGTGATCCTGGACGCGGGGGCGGGGACGGCGTCCGACGCGGCCCTGGCGATGGAGCTGGGGTGCGCGGGGGTGATGCTCGCCTCGGCGGTGACGCGGGCCCAGGAGCCGGAGCTGATGGCGCAGGCGATGCGGCACGGGGTGGAGGCGGGCCGGCTGGCGTACCGGGCGGGCCGGATTCCGCGCCGGCACTTCGCCGAGGCGTCGTCTCCGGTGGAGGGCCTGGCCGTACTGGACCCGGAGCGTCCGGCGTTCTGACCGGACGACATGCCCGACTCTGAACACACGTTCGATGATGGACACGGGCAGGTGCGACCTCCGTCACAGCTCGGCTCCAGTACCGCTCCTGTTCCGGCCGAACCGGATGGACTGTCAGCCACGGCTCGTACACTCGCCTGCGTGGATACGACCCTTCAGGACCCGCTGGTCGGGCAGGTGCTCGACGGCCGCTACCGCGTGGACGCGCGGATCGCGGTCGGCGGGATGGCCACGGTCTACCGGGCCCTGGACACCCGTCTGGACCGTGTGCTCGCCCTCAAGGTGATGCATCCCGCGCTCGCCGCGGACGGCGTCTTCGTCGAGCGGTTCATCCGGGAGGCCAAGTCCGTCGCCCGACTGGCCCATCCCAACGTGGTGCAGGTCTTCGACCAGGGCACCGACGGGTCGTACGTCTATCTCGCCATGGAGTACGTCGCCGGCTGCACCCTGCGTGACGTGCTGCGCGAGCGCGGGGCGCTGCAACCGCGCGCCGCCCTGGACATCCTGGAGCCGGTCCTCGCCGCGCTCGGCGCCGCGCACCGGGCCGGGTTCGTGCACCGGGACATGAAGCCGGAGAACGTCCTGATAGGGGACGACGGCAGGGTCAAGGTCGCCGACTTCGGGCTCGTGCGGTCCGTGAACAACGTCACCAACACCTCCGGAGCGGTCCTCGGCACCGTCTCCTACCTGTCCCCGGAACAGATCGACCAGCCCGGCATCGCCGACGCCCGCGTCGACGTGTACGCGTGCGGTGTCGTCCTGTACGAGATGCTGACCGGCAGCCAGCCGCACGAGGGCGACTCCCCCGCGATAGTCCTCTACAAGCACCTCCACGAGGACGTCCCACCCCCGTCGGCGGTCATCCCTGGGCTGCCGTACGAACTGGACGAGCTGGTCGCCTCCGCCACCGCCCGCACCCCGGACCTGCGCCCGTACGACGCGGTGGCGATGCTCGCGCAGACCCGCGAGGCGCACGGCAGGCTGAGCGACGACCAGCTGGACATGGTGCCGCCGCAGGCGCTCCCGTCGGAGTACGCGGGCGCGGAGAACCGTACGAGCGTGATCCCGCGCTCCCTGACCGTGCCCCGGCTGCTCCCGGTCAACGAGGACGAGCCGCTCCACCACCGCACCAGCGTCCTGGAGACCCCGCCGCCCCCGCCGCGGCGCGGCCGCGCCTCCGGTGGCCGAGCCCGGCGCGGGCCGCTCCTGATCGTGGCCGCGGTCCTGCTGGCGCTCGGTGTCGGAGCGGGCGTCTGGTACATCAACTCGGGCCAGTTCACCCGGGTCCCGGCGCTGCTGGCGAAGACCGAGGCACAGGCGCGTGACCGCCTGGACGAGGCGGGACTGGAGACCGGCAAGGTCACCTACGCCTACAGCGACACCGTCAAGCGCGGCACCGTCATCAGCACGGACCCCGGGGTGGGCAGCCGCATCCGCGACCACGACTCCGTGGCGATCACCGTCTCCAAGGGCCCGCAGACGGTCAAGGTGCCCGACGTGGACGGCTTCGAGCTGGGCAAGGCGAGAGCCCGGCTGAAGTCGGACGGGCTCCAGCCCGGCATGGTCACCCGGGAGTTCAGCGACGACGTCCCCAGGGGCTTCGTGATCAGCACGGACCCGTCGGGCGGCACCACGCTGCGCACCGGCTCGGCGATCGCCCTCACCGTCAGCAAGGGCGCCCCGGTCGACGTCCCGGACGTCACCGGCGAGGACCTGTCCGACGCGAGGTCCGACCTCGCGGAGGCCGGCCTGAAGGTGAAGATCGCCACCGCGCGGGTCAACTCCGAGTTCGACGCGGGCCAGGTGGCCCAGCAGAGCCCCGAGTCCGGGAGCCAGGCCGCCGAGGGCGACACCATCACCCTGACGATCTCCAAGGGCCCCGAGATGATCGAGGTCCCGGACGTCACGGGCGACAGCGTCGACGACGCGAAGGCGGCGCTGGAGGAGGCCGGTTTCCAGGTCGAGGAGGACCGGGGTCTGCTCGGGCTCTTCGGCGACACGGTGAAGAAGCAGTCGGTGGAGGGCGGCGACACGGCCCCGAAGGGTTCGACGATCACGATCACGATCCGCTGACCAACGCTGCGCTGGGCTGGGGCCGGGCGCAGGAGGGGGTGCCGGGCAAGGTCGTCGGGCGGCTGCGGGTGCGTTGTGGCTGGTCGCGCAGTTCCCCGCGCCCCTGAGAGACGCGTCCAGTGCACCTACCTCAAGGGG
>NZ_JBHUXV010000164.1:0-17887 GCF_042669125.1 Streptomyces sp. NPDC057253
GCTTGCTTGTGCCGTACATGACCTTGAGAGCCTGGGGGGGGGCGTCATCACGTGGCCCTGGGGGCCAGATCGTTCGGCATCCCGGTGGGTGCCCGGCCGTCCCGGGCGGCCGCTCGGCCCTGCCACCCCGGGCGGCCGCTCGGACCGGCCACTTCTCAGAGCCGTAGAACTTTCAGAAGGTGTCGAACATGACAGTCGCCATCGACCGCGCCACCGGGCAGCGCCGCGGTGACCGCGCGCCCCGGCCCGGGCTGGGCCAACGCCTCAAGCACGGCTACCAGAGACACTGGTACGCCTACGCGATGATCGCCCCGGTCGCCGTCGTCCTCGGCGTCCTCGTGCTCTACCCGCTGGTCTACGGCGTCTACCTCACGCTCACCGACGCCAACAGCCTCAACACGGCCCGCACGATCGGCGTCAACCACATCGACGCCACCTACAAGTTCATCGGCCTCGACAACTACGCCGACATCCTGTGGGGCCCGACCGCCTACGACCGCTTCTGGTCGCACTTCATCTGGACCATCGTCTGGACGGCCCTGTGCGTCGCTCTGCACTACTGCATCGGGCTCGGCCTCGCGCTGCTGCTCAACCAGAAGCTGCGCGGCCGCACGCTGTACCGCCTGATCCTGGTGCTGCCCTGGGCCGTGCCCACCTTCGTCACCGTCTTCGGCTGGCGTTTCATGCTCGCCGACGGCGGCATCATCAACACCGCCCTGGACGCGCTGCACCTGCCGAGTCCGTCGTGGCTGGAGGACACCTTCTGGCAGCGGTTCGCCGCGATCATGGTCAACACCTGGTGCGGAGTGCCGTTCATGATGGTCTCGCTGCTGGGCGGACTCCAGTCCATCGACACCTCGCTGTACGAGGCCGCCGAGATGGACGGCGCGAGCGCCTGGCAGCGGTTCCGGTACGTCACCCTCCCGGGCCTCAGAAGCGTCAGCTCCACCGTGGTCCTGCTCGGCATCATCTGGACGTTCAACCAGTTCGCGGTGATCTTCCTGCTGTTCGGCACCACCGCGCCGGACGCGCAGATCCTCGTCACCTGGGCCTACTACCTGGGCTTCGGACAGCAGCCGCGTGACTTCGCGCAGTCGGCCGCGTACGGCATCCTGCTGCTGGCCATCCTGATCGTCTTCACCTCCTTCTACCGCCGCTGGCTGAACCGCAATGACCAGCAGCTCGCGATCTGAGGACGGAGTCCCCATGAGCACGACCACAGTCGAGACCCCGGCCACGGTGAGCGAGCGGGCCGCCGAGGCGCCCCGACGGCCCCGCGGCCGCGGGGACAAGAGCCTCGCCGGCTCCCTCGTCTCGCACGGCATCCTGATCGTCGCGAGCCTGATCGCGCTGTTCCCGATCATCTGGCTGATCTTCCTGTCCCTCGGCCCGGACAAGGACGACTACCTCCATCCGGGCGGCATCTGGAAGAAGATGACGTTCGACAACTACTCGTTCGTGCTCCAGCACACCGAGTTCTTCAGCTGGCTCAAGAGCTCGCTGATCGTCTCGCTCGGCACCACGGTGATCGGTGTGCTGATCGCGGCGACCACCGGTTACGCCGTGTCCCGCATGCGCTTTCCGGGCTACCGGAAGTTCATGTGGGTGCTCCTGGTCACCCAGATGTTCCCGGTGGCCGTACTCATGGTGCCGATGTACCAGATGCTCTCCGACCTGAAGCTCATCGACAGCTACCTTGGACTCGTCCTCGTGTACTGCTCGACGGCGGTGCCGTACTGCGCATGGCTGCTCAAGGGGTACTTCGACACCATCCCGTTCGAGATCGACGAGGCCGGACGGGTCGACGGGCTGACCCCCTTCGGCACGTTCGCGCGGCTGATCCTGCCGCTTGCCCGTCCGGGACTCGCGGTGGCCGGGTTCTACAGCTTCCTGACCGCGTTCGGCGAGGTCGCGTTCGCGTCGACGTTCATGCTGTCCGACACGAAGTACACCTTCGCGGTCGGGCTCCAGAGCTTCGTGAGCGAGCACGACGCCCAGCGGAACCTGATGGCGGCGACGGCGGTGCTGATCGCGATACCCGTGTCGGTGTTCTTCTACCTGGTGCAGAAGAACCTGGTCACGGGGCTTACTGCCGGTGGCACGAAGGGGTAGGTGCCGGTCGTCTTTCGGCTGCGACGCCGTCGTGGCTGGTCGCGCCCACGCGGCGGTAGCCGCAAATCCAATGCAGCCCCGCGCCCCTGAAAAGCCCGAGGCGGCCGTGGTCTTCATCCGACCCCGCTCCGACCGCGGCCGCCTCGTCACCCTCATCTCATACCTTTGACCTGATGAACCCGTTACGTACCAAGGACGCCATGACCCAGCAGCACTCCGCCCTCGCCCCGGCCCCCCACCCTGCCGAAGCCAAGCGCAGCGACTGGTGGCGGGACGCGGTGATCTACCAGGTCTATCCGCGCAGCTTCGCCGACAGCAACGGCGACGGGATGGGCGACCTGGAGGGCATCCGCACCCGACTGCCGTACTTGCGCGACCTCGGTGTCGACGCCGTGTGGCTCAGCCCCTTCTACGCCTCCCCGCAGGCCGACGCCGGCTACGACGTCGCCGACTACCGGGCCGTGGACCCCATGTTCGGCAACCTCCTGGACGCCGACGCGCTGATCCGGGACGCCCGCGAGCTGGGCCTGAGGATCATCGTCGACCTGGTGCCCAACCACTCCTCCGACCAGCACGAGTGGTTCAAGCGGGCGGTCGCGGAGGGGCCCGGATCGCCGCTCAGGGACCGCTACCACTTCCGGCCCGGCAAGGGCGAGCACGGCGAACTCCCGCCCAACGACTGGGAGTCCATCTTCGGCGGCCCGGCGTGGACCCGCGTCGAGGACGGCGAGTGGTACCTCCACCTCTTCGCCCCCGAGCAGCCCGACTTCAACTGGGACCACCCGGCCGTCGGCGACGAGTTCCGCTCCATCCTGCGCTTCTGGCTGGACATGGGCGTGGACGGCTTCCGCATCGACGTGGCCCATGGCCTGGTGAAGGCGGAGGGCCTTCCCGACCTTGGATCCCACGATCAGGTCAAGCTGCTGGGCAACGATGTCATGCCGTTCTTCGACCAGGACGGCGTCCACGAGATCTACCGCCAGTGGCGGCTCATCCTCGACGAGTACTCCGGCGAGCGCATCTTCGTCGCCGAGGCCTGGACCCCGACCGTCGAGCGCACCGCGAACTACGTCCGGCCCGACGAGCTGCACCAGGCGTTCAACTTCCAGTACCTGAGCACCGCGTGGGACGCCGAGGAGCTGCGCGGGGTCATCGACCGCACGCTGGAGGCGATGCGCCCGGTCGGCGCCCCCGCCACCTGGGTGCTCTCCAACCACGACGTCACCCGGCACGCCACCCGCTTCGCCAACCCGCCCGGCCTCGGCACCCAGATCCGCGAGGCGGGCGACCGCGAACTGGGACTCCGCAGGGCCCGTGCGGCCACCCTGCTGATGCTCGCCCTGCCCGGCTCGGCCTACGTCTACCAGGGCGAGGAGCTCGGCCTGCCGGACGTCGTCGACCTGGCCGACGAGGTCCGCCAGGACCCGGCGTACTTCCGCGGCGCCGGCCAGGACGGCTTCCGCGACGGGTGCCGGGTGCCGATCCCGTGGACGCGCGAGGGCTCGTCGTACGGCTTCGGCGCGGGCGGCAGCTGGCTGCCCCAGCCCCCGGAGTGGGCGGAGCTGAGCGTGGAGGCGCAGACCGGCGACCCGGGCTCCACCCTGGAGCTGTACCGCACCGCCCTCGCCGTCCGCCGCGCCCAGCCCGACCTGGGCGCGGGCGACGCGGTGGAGTGGCTGCGGGCGCCCGAGGGCGTCCTCGCCTTCCGGCGCGGGGAGTTCGTGTGCGTCGCGAACACCAGCGGTGAGTCGGTGACGACTCCGGCGTACGGGCGGCTGCTCCTCGCCAGCGGTGAGGTCGCCGAGGTCGACGGGGACGCGAAGGTCTCGGCCGACACCACCGTGTGGTGGACGACGGCCTGAGCATCCGCGGAAGGAATCACCGGGCCCTGAGGGGGGCCCGGTGGTTTTTTTCCAGGGCGTGTCGATCGGCGGGGGCCGCGTTCGACGCTTGGGTGAAAGGGCGCGACAGCGCCCCGCGCTCAAGGAGACATCATGCAGATCCGCGCCCGCCTGAGCATGAGTGCCGACGGCTATGTGACCACGCCGAGCGGCTGGCCCGCGCTCACCGCCGACCCCGCGTTCGTTCCCGGACAGAGCCACGGCATCCGGGATTTCCTGGCGGACTGCGAGGCAGCGCTCATGGGCCGTACGACCTTCGAGCCCGCCCTGACCAACAGCCGCTGGCCCTGGCCGGACCTCGACGTCTTCGTCCTCGGCTCGCACCGGCCCGAGGGCACCCCCGACCACGTCAGCACCGACAACGACCCGGTCCGGCTCCTGGAGAAGGTCCGCGCGGCCAACCGGGGCGGGGACGTCCACCTCGTCGGCGGCCCGCGGACCATCGCGACCTTCCACGCGCTCGGCGCCCTGGACCGCCTCGAACTGGTCGTGCTGCCCCTGCTGTTCGGCGGCGGCACCCAGCTGACCCCGGCGCTCAGCCCCGAGACCGGGCTGACCTTCCTGAGCCAACGCGCCCTGCCCGGAGGGGCGGTGGAGATCGTCTACTCCTGCGCCGGGCGCCGGGGCGATCTGCCCGGAAGGCCCGCCGAGCAGGTGTGAAAGTTCTTTCCGTTACTTTCTCGACTCTTGCTGTAAACATTTCAACAGCGGTACGTTCTCGCCGGCGCCAGGCAAAGACGCCTGGCCGTCCGGCAAGGAGAACCCCCACGTGATATCGAGATGGTCCGCAAGAGCCACCGCCACCGCCGCGGCCACCGTGTTCGCCGCCTCGGTCGCCGTCCTGACCCCCACCGCCGCCCAGGCCTCCCCACCAGGCACCAAGGACGTCACCGCCGTCCTCTTCGAGTGGACATTCGCCTCGGTCGCCAAGGAGTGCACCAACACCCTCGGCCCCGCCGGATACGGGTACGTCCAGGTCTCCCCGCCCGCCGAGCACATCCAGGGCGCGCAGTGGTGGACCTCGTACCAGCCGGTGAGCTACAAGATCGCCGGGCGGCTCGGTGACCGGACGGCCTTCCAGAACATGGTCAACACCTGCCACGCGGCCGGGGTGAAGGTCGTCGTCGACACCGTCATCAACCACATGGCCGCGGGCAGCGGCACCGGCACCGGCGGTTCGTCGTACACGAAGTACAACTACCCCGGCCTGTACTCCTCCTACGACTTCGACGACTGCACCTCCCAGGTCAGCAACTACCAGGACCGCTGGAACGTCCAGCACTGCGAGCTGGTCGGACTGGCCGACCTCGACACCGGTGAGTCGTACGTCCGCGGCGCGATCGCCGGCTACATGAACGACCTGCTCTCCCTCGGCGTCGACGGCTTCCGCATCGACGCGGCCAAGCACATCGACACCGCCGACCTGGCCAACATCAAGTCCCGCCTCAGCAACCCGTCGGTGTACTGGAAGCAGGAGGTCATCTACGGCAGCGGGGAGGCCGTCCAGCCGACGGAGTACACCGGCAACGGGGACGTCCAGGAGTTCCGTTACGCCTACGACCTCAAGCGGGTCTTCAACAACGAGAACCTCGCCTACCTGAAGAACTACGGCGAGGGCTGGGGCTACATGAGCGGTTCGGTGGCGGGTGTCTTCGTCGACAACCACGACACCGAGCGCAACGGCTCCACCCTTAACTACAAGGACGGGGCGAACTACACGCTGGCCAACGTCTTCATGCTTGCCTATCCCTATGGCGCCCCGGACATCAACTCCGGCTACGAGTGGTCCGATGCGGACGCCGGGCCGCCCAACAACGGCTCCGTGAACGCCTGTTGGCAGGACGGCTGGAAGTGCCAGCACGCCTGGCCGGAGATCATCCGCATGGTCGCCTTCCGCAACACGGTCCGCGGCCAGTCGGTCACCAACTGGTGGGACAACGGCGGCGACGCGATCGCCTTCGGGCGGGGCGCCAAGGGTTACGTCGCCATCAACCACGAGTCGAGCAGCCTGAGCCGCACCTACCAGACCTCGCTGCCCGCCGGCACGTACTGCAACGTGCAGAACAACACGAGCGTGACGGTGAACGCGAGCGGCCAGTTCACGGCCACCCTGGGTGCGAACACCGCGCTGGCGATCTACGCGGGCAAGACGACCTGCTGAACCGCCCCGGCCGCCCCTGCTCCGGCTCTTCGCGCCGGTGCAGGGGCGGTCGCCCCTCCCGAGCCCGTGCAGCCACCGATGTCGGGCGGCATGCGAGACGTGAAAGTTCTTTCTGGTCGTTTCAAGACTCTTGCTGCAATCCTTACGGCGGCGATACGGTCGCGCGGGGTCGGACCCACAGAGCCGTGATCGCAAGGAGTCCACGTCAGTGATACCGAGATGGCCGGTGCCGTCCAGGCGCCTCCGCACACACGCCGGACGGGTCGCCGCGGTCACCGTGACCGCGCTGGCCGCAGCGCTCGTCCAGCCGCTGTCCGCCCGGGCGGACACCCCGCCGCCCCCGCCCTCCGACGCGAGGCTCGCCGCGCAGCCCGCCCGGCACGACGACACCCGTGAGCAGTTCTACTTCGTCCTGCCGGACCGCTTCGCCAACGGCGACACCGCCAACGACAAGGGCGGCCTGACCGGTTCCCGCCTCTCCACCGGCTACGACCCCACCGACAAGGGCTTCTACCAGGGCGGCGACCTCAAGGGCCTCACCAAGCGCCTCGACTACATCAAGGGCCTCGGCACCACCGCCATCTGGATGGCCCCGATCTTCAAGAACAGGCCCGTCCAGGGCACGGGGGCCAACGCCTCCGCCGGCTACCACGGCTACTGGATCACCGACTTCACCCAGGTCGACCCGCACTTCGGCACCAACAAGGACCTCGAAACCCTCATCTCCAAGGCCCACGCCAAGGGCATGAAGGTCTTCTTCGACGTCATCACCAACCACACCGCCGACGTCGTCGACTACGAGGAGAAGTCCTACGACTACCTCTCCAAGGGCGCCTTCCCGTACCTGACGAAGGACGGCGAGCCCTTCGACGACGCCGACTACGCGACCGCGGCCGCCGGCAAGAAGTTCCCGGCCGTGGACGCCGACTCCTTCCCGCGCACCCCGACGGTCACCAGCCGGTCGAAGGTTCCGGCCTGGCTCAACGACCCCACGATGTACCACAACCGCGGCGACTCCACCTACGCCGGCGAGTCCACCACCTACGGCGACTTCTCCGGCCTCGACGACCTGTGGACCGAGCGCCCCGAGGTCGTCTCCGGCATGGAGAGGATCTACCAGCGCTGGGTCAGGGACTTCGACATCGACGGCTTCCGGATCGACACCGTGAAGCACGTCGACATGGAGTTCTGGACCCAGTGGGCCACCGCCCTCGACGCCTACGCCGCCCAGCACGGCCGTAAGGACTTCTTCATGTTCGGCGAGGTCTACTCCGCCGACACCTCGATCACCTCGCCGTACGTCACCCAGGGCCGCCTCGACGCCACCCTCGACTTCCCCTTCCAGGAAGCGGCACGGCAGTACGCCTCCCAGGGCGGCAGCGCGCAGAAGCTCGCCGGCGTCTTCGGCGACGACTACAAGTACACGACCGACAAGGCCAACGCCTACGAACAGGTCACCTTCCTCGGCAACCACGACATGGGCCGCGTCGGGTACTTCCTGAACCAGGACAACCCGAAGGCCACCGACGCCGAACTCCTCGCCAAGGACAGGCTCGCCAACGAGCTGATGTTCCTCAGCCGCGGCAACCCCGTCGTCTACTACGGCGACGAGCAGGGCTTCACCGGCGCGGGCGGCGACAAGGACGCCCGCCAGACGATGTTCGCGTCGAAGACCGCCGACTACCTCGACGACGACGAGATCGGCACCGACCGCACCCACGCGAGCGACGCCTACGACACCAGCGCGCCGCTGTACCGGCAGATCGCCGACCTGGCCAAGCTCCGCAAGGCCAACCCTGCGCTGACGGACGGCGTCCAGGAGCAGCGGTACGCCGCGGACGGGCCCGGCGTCTACGCCTTCTCCCGCACCGACGCGCGGACCGGCCAGGAGTACGTCGTCGCCCTCAACAACGCGGGGGAGGCCAAGTCGGCGACATTCGGGGTCGGTTCGGCCGCGATGTCGTACCGGGGCATCTACGGCAGCGACGCTTCCGTGAAGTCCGACGCCGGCAAGAAGCTCACCGTCACCGTCCCGGCCGGCTCCGCGATCGTCCTCAAGGCGGCGGCCAAGCCCGCCAAGGCCGCCACCGCGCCGACGCTCACCCTCACGGCCCCGGCCGCCGGCGCCACCGGCACGGTCGAGCTCACCGCCGACGTGGATGGCGGTCAGCTCAACCGCGTCGTCTTCGCCGCCCAGGTCGGCAACGGCCAGTGGCGGACGCTCGGCTCCGCCGACCACGCCCCGTACAAGGTCACCCAGACCATCGGCGCCTCGGTCCCCGCCGGAACCGCCCTGCGCTACAAGGCAGTCGTCATCGACAGGGCCGGCCGCACCGCGTCCGCGACGGCCGAGTCGGTCACCGGCACCCCGCCCGCCGAGGAGCCCCCCACCGCCTCCTCCCGCGACTACGCGATCGTCCACTACAAGCGCGCGGACGGCGACTACGCCGACTGGGGCCTGTACGCCTGGGGCGACCTCGCCGACGGCGAGGCGACCAACTGGCCCGCCAGCCACCCCTTCACCGGCCGGGACGCCTACGGCGCCTTCGCCTACGTCAAGCTGAAGCCGGGCGCCTCCAATGTCGGCTTCCTCGTCATCGACAAGGACGGCAACAAGGACGTCGCCGCCGACCGCACGATCGACGTCACCAAGACCGGCGAGGTCTGGATCGAGCAGGGCAAGACGGACGTCCTGACCGAGAAGCCGGACTATCCGGCGCAGGACAAGACCAAGGCCGTCCTCCACTACCACCGCGCCGACGGCGACTACGACGGCTGGGGGCTGCACGTATGGACGGGCGCCGCCGACCCCACCGACTGGTCGAACCCGTTGAAGCCGGCGAGGACCGACGCCTATGGCGCGGTTTTCGAGGTACCGCTCACCGACGGTGCCACCAGCCTCAGTTACATCCTCCACAAGGGCGACGAGAAGGACCTGCCCACCGACCAGTCACTCAACCTGACGGCGAACGGCCACGAGGTCTGGCTGCTGAACGGCCAGGAGAAGTACCTCCTCCCGCAGCCCGCCGGGTCCGCCGCCGCGCTGGACCTCACCACCTCCAAGGCGGTGTGGATCGACCGGAACACGGTCGCCTGGAACGGCTCCGAGGCCGCCGCCTCCACCCAGCTGCTGTACTCGCGCGACGGCTCGATCGCCGTCCAGGACGGGACCCTGACCAGCGACGACGAGCGCTGGCTGCGGCTGACGAGGACCGGCCTCACCGACGCCCAGAAGGCGAAGTTCCCGCACCTGAAGGACTACACGGCCTGGTCCGTCGACCCACGCGACCGCGACCGGGTGAAGCAGGCCCTCACCGGTCAGATCGTGGCCTCCCAGCGGGCCGTGAACGGCGCCGTGCTGAGCGCGACCGGCGTCCAGATCGCCGGCGTCCTCGACGACCTGTACCCCGCCGCGACCAAGGCCGAGCTGGGCCCGGTCTTCCACCAGGGCCGCCCCACGCTGTCCGTCTGGGCGCCCACCGCGCAGTCGGTGCAGCTGGAGCTGGCCGGCGCCACCGTGCCGATGCACCGCGACGCCACCACCGGCGTCTGGTCCGTCACCGGCCCGGCGTCCTGGAAGGGCAAGCCCTACCGGTACGTCGTCAAGGTCTGGGCCCCCGGCGTCCGTGAGCTGGTCACCAACAAGGTCACCGACCCCTACTCCCTCGCCCTGACCACCGACTCGGCGCGCAGCCTCGTCGTGGACCTCGCCGACAAGTCCCTGGCGCCGGGCGGCTGGTCGACGTACACCAAGCCGAAGGCCGTGCCCCTTCGGGACGCCGAGATCCAGGAGCTGCACATCCGGGACTTCTCGGTCGCCGACAACACCGTGCCCGCCAAGGACCGGGGCACCTACCTCGCCTTCACCGACAAGAACAGCGACGGCTCCCGGCACCTGAAGCAGCTCGCCACGTCGGGGACGAGCTACGTCCACCTCCTGCCCGCCTTCGACATCGCCACCATCCCCGAGCGCCGCCAGGACCGGGCGACCCCCGACTGCGACCTCGCCTCCTACCCGGCCGACTCCGACCAGCAGCAGGCCTGCGTCGCCAAGTCCGCCGCCAAGGACGCCTACAACTGGGGCTACGACCCGTACCACTACACGGTCCCCGAGGGCTCGTACGCCACCGACCCGAACGGCACCGGCCGCACGGTCGAGTTCCGGAAGATGGTCAAGTCCCTGAACGAGGACGGCCTCAGGGTCGTCATGGACGTCGTCTACAACCACACCGCGGCGAGCGGCCAGGCCGCCACGAGCGTGCTCGACCGGATCGTGCCCGGCTACTACCAGCGGCTCCTCGCCGACGGCTCGGTCGCCAACAGCACCTGCTGCGCCAACACCGCGACCGAGAACGCGATGATGGGCAAGCTGGTCGTCGACTCGATCGTCACCTGGGCCAAGGAGTACAAGGTCGACGGCTTCCGCTTCGACCTCATGGGCCACCACCCCAAGGCCAACATCCTGGCCGTCCGCAAAGCCCTCGACGCCCTCACCCTCAAGAAGGACGGCGTCGACGGCAAGAAGATCATCCTCTACGGCGAGGGCTGGAATTTCGGCGAGGTCGCCGACGACGCCCGCTTCGTGCAGGCCACCCAGAAGAACATGGCCGGCACCGGCGTCGCGACCTTCTCCGACCGCGCCCGGGACGCGGTCCGCGGCGGCGGCCCCTTCGACGAGGACCCCGGCGTCCAGGGATTCGCGTCCGGGCTGTACACCGACCCCAACTCCTCCAAGAACAACGGCACTCCGGCTGAGCAGAAGGCCCGCCTGCTGCACTACCAGGACCTCATCAAGGTCGGCCTCTCCGGCAACCTCGCGGCGTACCGGTTCACCGACACCGCGGGCAAGGAGGTCACCGGCGCCCAGGTCGACTACAACGGACAGCCCGCCGGCTACGCGGCCGCGCCCGGTGACGCCCTCGCCTACACCGACGCGCACGACAACGAGTCGCTGTTCGACGCGCTGACCTACAAGCTCCCCGCGGACACCAGCGCCTCCGACCGGGCCCGCTCGCAGGTCCTCGCGATGGCCACGGCCGCCCTCTCGCAGGGCCCGGCGCTCTCCCAGGCGGGCACCGACCTGCTGCGCTCCAAGTCCCTCGACCGCAACTCCTACGACAGCGGCGACTGGTTCAACGCCGTCCACTGGAACTGCCAGGACGGCAACGGCTTCGGCCGCGGACTGCCCATGGCGGCCGACAACGCCTCCAAGTGGCCGTACGCGAAGCCCCTGTTGGGCAAGGTGAAGGTCGGCTGCACCCAGATCGAGGGCGCCTCGGCCGCCTACCGGGACCTGCTGAGGATCCGTACGACGGAGCAGGCGTTCTCGCTCGCCACCGCGGACCAGGTGCAGTCGCAGCTGTCCTTCCCGCTCTCCGGGAAGGACGAGACGCCCGGCGTCATCACCATGGAACTCGGCGACCTCGTGATCGTCTTCAACGCGACCCCGAGGGAGCAGGAGCAGCACGTCCAGGCCCTCGCCGGAAGCACGTACCGGCTGCACCCGGTGCAGGCGGCAGGCGCGGACCCTACCGTCAAGAAGGCCTCGTACGACAAGGAATCCGGTACCTTCGCCGTTCCTGAGCGGACCGTGGCCGTTTTCCTCCGCCATCCCTAGCTGAAGGCATTACCTTGGTGGAGCGGACCCCGAACCCCGGTCCGCTCCACCGGTGTTGCCCGAGGGGGTGACAGATGGAAGCCAGCGGCAAGCTCACCGGCACCACCGTGATGGTCGTGGACGACGTGGAGGCCAGCCGGTATGCCATGGGCACCGTGCTGACCCGCGCGGGACACCGGGTGGTCCCGGTCGCCACCGGCGGCGAGGCCCTCGCCGAACTCGACGTACGGCTGCGCAAGGGCACCCTCCCGGACGTGGCCCTCGTCGATGTCGGGCTGCCCGACATGAGCGGCTTCGACCTGTGCCGGCTGTTCAAGGAGCGCCCGCACACGGCCGGGATGCCCGTCGTGCACTTCTCCGCCTCCGCGGTGCCGCCCGCCGTGCACTGCCCGGGCATGGACGCGGGCGTCGAGGCCTATCTGAAGGTGCCCGCCGAACCCCTGGAGATCGAGGCGGTGGTCCGGGCCGCCGTACGCAACGCGCAACTGCGGGCGGGCGACCGGGCGCTGGTACGCCGGCTCACCCTGCTGTCGGAGACCATCGTCACCATCCAGTCGGCCCGCACCCTCCAGGAGCTCTCCGACGCGGCCGCCGAGGGCGTCTCACGGCTCACCGGGACCCCCGCCGCCGTCTTCGTCCTCGACGAGGACGACCAGCTCTACCGCGGCCTGTCCCGCGACCGCATCCCCGTCGCCCTGCCGGACGAGGCCGCCGACCGGACCGTCGCCGGCCTGCTGCGCCGGCTCACCCGGGGCCAGGCCGGGGTGCAGCTGACCACCGTGCCCGCGCCGCTGTGGCCCGCCGGGTTCTTCCGGCCCGGTGTCGAGCAGGACGCCCGGCTCGCGCTCGTCGTCACCCAGGACGGCCGGGCTCCGGTGTGCCTGGCCGCGCCCGCGCGCGGGATGCGCAGGGTGGGTCTGGAGGGCGAGACCTTGCTGGCCCAGCTGGCCCAGGCCACCGCGCTCGCCGCCGAACCCCTGCTCATGTACAAGGTCGAGCGGCATGTGGCCCTCACCCTCCAGCACAGCTTCCTGCCCCAGCCGCACCGGCTGCCCCACCTGCCGGGCATCGACCTCGTGGTCCGCTATGTCCCGGCCTCCCGGCAGACCGAGATCGGCGGCGACTTCTACGCGGCACTGCGGGTGGACGAGGGCGTGCTCACCGCGGTCGGCGATGTCGTCGGGCACTCGCTGGACGCGGCGACCGTCATGGTCGAGCTGCGGCACGCGCTGCGGGCCTACGCCGTCGACGAGAGCGACCCGGCCGTCCTCGCCGAGCGCCTGGACCGGACGCTCCAGCGCTACCACCCCGACACCACGGCCACCGTCTGCCTGGCCCTGATCGACCCGGACACCGGGCGGACCCGGATCGCCAACGCCGGGCACATCCCGCCCCTCGTGGTCCGCGACACCGGCACCGCCGACTACGCCAAGGCGGCCGGCCCGCTGCTCGGCGTCGGCCTGCCCCATCCGCCGGCCACCGAGCTCTTCCTCGAACCCACCGACCGGCTCCTCATGGTCACCGACGGCCTCATCGAGACCCGGGGCACCGACCTCACGGCCTCCATGGAACACCTGCGCGCGGCCGCCTCCGGGGCCCTGCCCGGCCTGGACGCGCTGTGCGACACCCTGCTGGAGACCTTCGGCCCCGACCGGGAGGACGACATCGCGATGCTGGCGCTGCGGCTAGGGTGACGTGCAGTCGCCCTGGAACAGGAGTACCCATGCCGCAGATCACCATCGAACGCTCCCCGTATCTCGACCACGTCGACTGGGAGGAGGTCGCCCTGGCGCTGCACCCGGTCGTCGTCGAGACGGCGGCGGCGAAGCTGGAGGCGTGCAAGACCCGGGTGCTGCGCACCGAGGACGAGGCGGTCGGCGGTGAGAAGGCCAACCACGCGATCGTGAACGTCACACTCGCGCTGCTCGCCGGACGGTCCGAGGAGACCAAGGCGAAGCTCACCGAGGCCGTGATGGAGGTGCTGCGCAAGCACGTCGGACCCGCGGACGGCCTCACCGTGCACCTCTCCGCCGAGGTGCGCGACCTGGACGCCTCCTACACCAAGGCCGTGCTCTAGGAGGCCAGCTCGATCAGCCGGGCGGCCAGGTCGGTGAAGGGCCCGTCGTGCGGCTCGTCCTTGAGCATGTGCCGCAGCAGCGCGGTCATCTCCTGGTCGTAGGCCGCGCTCACCGCGGCCAGCGCGGCGAAGTCATGGACGAGCTGCGTCTCCAGCTCGGCGCGCGGGATGCGCCGGCCGTCCAGCCAGATCAGGGCGGTCGACTCGGCGAGCGAGATCCAGGAGCGGATGAGCAGTTCGAGGCGCGCGGGCGGGTCCGTCACCCGCAGATGCGACAGGATCTGCTCGTAGGCGACCTGTCGTACGGAGTCGATGAGCGCGTTCGTCGCCGAGGAGCCCACAGCCGGGCCGCCGCGCATCAACGCCGAGAAACCCGGGCCGTGTTCGTCCACGAAGTCGAAGAAGCGGCGCATCACCCGCAGCAGCCGGCCGCCCAGCGAGCCCACGTGCGGCTCCTCGAAGCGGCTCGCCAGATCCTCCGCCGCCCGCTTCAACGCGGCTTCGTACAGGCTGAGTTTGCCGGGGAAGTAGTGGTAGACCAGCGGCCGGGAGATACCGGCCGCCGACGCGATCTCGTCGATGGAGACCTCGTCGGGCGAGCGACGGGCGAACAGTTCGAGGGCCACGCCGATCAACTGCTGACGCCGTTCCTCGACTCCCATTCTTCGACGCACCCCGGTAGTCATACGAACACCTTACCGATCGGATCCGGCCCGGAACGGACCGGTCCGGCCAGTGGTGTTCACGGGTCCGGCACGAGTCGCTCACTTCGCACCCGCGACGGACGAGCCGCCGCCATCGCCAACGTCCTTCCGCCGTGCCGGAGTTCACCCGGCACGGCCCCGGCTCTCCCCTAGCGGAGCCCGCTGACCTCGCGGCCGTCCGCCAGCGTGCCCTTCAGCTCTGCCTGCGCTCCCTGCTCCGCCCGCACGGCCAGCAGGTTGCCCTGAGCGGACCCCTTTACCCCGCCGGTCGCACTGATCGACGCCGTGCCCCGGTTGCCCGCCGCCAGGAGGTACCAGGACCCGGTGCCCGACTTCCACAGCACCCCGGCCAGCACCTGCGGATCCTTCGCCCCGCACGCCGGGACGTTCTCCGCCTTCGCCGCCACCGCCCCGTACCTCCCGCCCGGCGTGCGGAACTGGGCCAGCACCCGCTCCCCGCCGCCCTGCCAGGTCTCCGCCCGGGTGCACACCCAGTCCGCCGTGCCGCTCGCGTCCGGCAGCGGCTGCGTCGCGTAGGCCCAGGCGTTCACGCTCCGCACCCCGGAGGACCGCATCGCACCGAGCGAGCAGGCGTACGGCGCCCAGGCGCGCAGCCCCTGCGTCCCGGACGCGTCCTTCACGGAGCCGGGGCGGCCGGTGGTGAGGCGGGCCGGGACCAGTTCACCGAGGTCGGTCAGCAGCCGGGTGCCGGAGGCGTCCGTCAGCTGGAGCACGTTCCAGGAGGTGCAGGCGCCGCTCTGGACGGGGCCGGTCATCGGGGTGGTGGTGCCGCCGGACAGCGTCAGCGCCGTCGCAGCGGAGCCGGGCTTCAACAGGTCCCGCTCGGCCGCCTTCGTCACCCAAGGGGCCGTCAGATAGCGGATGTTGCCGTCGGCACGGCCCAGGACGACCGCGCTCGCCCCGGCCCGGTCCGCGCCGTCGACCCGGGCGAAGTCGAGGGCGGCCCCCTTGGTGCTGTCGCGCGGCTCGGCGTAGCGGACGATGCGCAGACCGTCGTAGAGGATGACCACGCGGGCGTTGTCGACGGTCCCGGCGTACAGGAGCTGCGGCGGTCCGGAGGGGCCGCCGGACGGGGTGCCGGGGGTCGCGGAGACCTGGACGGTCTCGCCGGGGCGGGCCCAGACGGCGAGGGCGCGGCGCAGCAGGGCGCTGTCGCCGGTGAGGTCGCCGCGCGCGGGCCACACCGAGAAGTCGGTGCGGGCCGAGGACTCCCACGCGGCGGCCGGGACCTTGAGCAGCAGCGCCGGGTCGAGGGCCGCCTGGGCGGCGGGGTTCTGCGCGTAGGAGGGGGCGGCGGCGCCGTCGGGGCCCCAGCCGTCGCCGGGCATGCCGAGCAGCGCCCCGCACACGGCGACCGCCGCGGCGGCGGCGAGCGCGGCCTTCATGTGCTGGCGGCGCCGCATCAGGTCGGTGGGGCGGGCCTGGAGCGAACAGGGGTCGAACTCGGGGGAGTCGAGGAGGGTGTACTGCGCCTCCAGGGAGTCGGCCTCCTCCAGGGCCGCGTCCACGTCGGCCACGCCCGCGGCCGTGAGCACCGCGCGTGCGTCGCCGTCGGGGAGCTTGTCCAGGCCGCGCAGGACATAGGCGGCACGGGCCGGTCCGGTGAGCGCCGACAGGCGCTGGTCCAGGGCGAGTTCGTCGGCGCCGCCGGAGCGCGGGAAGAGCCTGAGGCCCCACACCTGGGGGAGCAGCGGCGGGAGCTGGGCGCGCTTGGGCCACGCCAGGCGCCTGAGCGGGAGCCCCGCCTCCAGTGCCGTCCGCACCACCTGGAGGCGGACGAAGGCGTAACCGGGGTCGCCCTCGCGGCCGGCCGACTGGGCCGGGATGACGGAGGTCGTGGCCCGGCCCCGGGGCAGGGCACGCTGGGTGAGGGCGTGCGCGGTCAGGACCCGCCTGCTGCGGCCCAGGCCCGGCGGCAGCACCAGATAGGCGAGCCGGACCAGCCGGGGGTAGTGCTCGACGAGCGCGGCCTCGGCCTGTTCCACGTCGACGACGGGGTCGGAGGCCGAGCCTGAGGCGGGTGCGGGGCGCGGGGCGACATCCTGTGACTGCACGTTCAGCAGAACGAGCGAATCGTGTGTTGGTCACCGCCGACCGAGTGCTGCGCTCGACATCGGGAGCCGACCGACCGACCCGGTTCAGCCTTCCGGGTCGACCAGGGCGCGGGCGTAGTTGGCCATCGAGCGCTGGTAGCGCGGCAGATGGGGGGCGAGCGCGCCCAGGACCAGGGACAGGCCCTCGCGGTCCCGGCCGAGGCTGGACAGGCACAGCGCGAGCGTGGCCCGTACCGCGTCGTCCAACTCGTCCGAGGGGCCGTCCAGTTCGGGGGTGAGCAGCTTGACGCCCTCCTCCGGCTCTCCGACATTGCGGAGCGAACTGGACAGCTGGATCTTGGCGCGGCGGCCCTTGTAGCCGCTCAGACCCTTCGCGAGCGCGTCCCGGTACAGCGGGACCGCCTTGTCCGAGTGCCCGGTGGAGTCCCACGCGCAGGCCCGCTCGAAGTCGCCCAGCGGGCTGTCCTCCGGGAGCTCGGCCACGAGTGCGTCGATGACGGCGCGGAACTCGGCCGCCCGTTCCTCCGGATAGTCGTCGAAGGTTGCCCAGGCGGCGCTGACCCGCTTTTCCCAGTCCTCGTTCACCGGCACACTTTCGCACATCCGTATCAGCGGTGACACCAGGATTTGAGCGTCCCGCGCCCCGCAGCCGTATGGGGGAGGACGGACCCCCGCCGGGGCCCGTCCGACGTGACCCCGTGACCGGAGGAACACATGAGGTTGACCCGACCGATGCTCGCGCTGACCGGCGCGGCCGCGGCGCTGGCGCTGGCGGGCTGCGGATCCGGCGGTGACGCGAAGGCGGCCGCGGTGCCGTCGGCGGCCACCGGCAGCCTGGAGCACCTCGCAGCCGAGGTGAAGTGCACGCCGAACATCCAGATCGACGCCGACGAACTGCGCCAGGCCGTCTGCAAGAAGTCCAAGGACGCCGACGGCAAGTTCATCCTCGCCACCTTCGCCACCGACCGCGGCCAGCGCGAGTGGATCAACGGCGCCAAGGACTACGGCGGTCACTTCCTGGTCGGTCGCAAGTGGGTCGCCGTCGGTGACACCACCAAGACGGTGACGGTGCTGCGCAAGACGCTCGGCGGGGACATCGAGGAGGGCGTGGACCACTCGAAGATGGGCGCCACGCACTCGGCCCACTGAGAGCCCGTTCCGGACGCACACACCAGAAAGCCGGCGGTGAGGAATCCTCACCGCCGGCTTTCTCAGTCAGTCACCGGGTCACTGGCACTTC
>NZ_JBHUXV010000165.1:0-17378 GCF_042669125.1 Streptomyces sp. NPDC057253
AAACGCCCGGTTACATTCCGAACCCGGAAGCTAAGCCTTACAGCGCCGATGGTACTGCAGGGGGGACCCTGTGGGAGAGTAGGACACCGCCGAACTCCTTTTAACGGAAAGGCCCACACCTTATGGTGTGGGCCTTTCTGCGTTTATGGTGAACAGCATGCGCTATGACCTCGTCATCTTCGACAACGACGGAGTCCTCGTCGACAGTGAGCCGATCTCCAATCGGCACCTGGCCGCCTATCTGACGGAGCTCGGGCATCCGACCTCCTACGAGGACTCCATCCGGGACTACATGGGCGCCGCCATGCACCGGGTCCATGAGGTCGTACTGGAGCGCACCGGACAGCGGCTGCCCCCGGACTTCGACGACGTCTTCCACGCGAGGGTGTTCACCGCGTTCGAGCGGGAGTTGGAGGCGGTGGCCGGCGTCACGGGCGTACTGGAGAAGTTGGCCGCGGACGGCGTGCCGTACTGTGTCGCGTCCTCCGGGAGTCATGCGCGGATCCGGGTGGGGCATCGGGCGGCCGGGCTGGACCGGTGGTTCGAGGACGCGCGGATCTTCAGCTCGGAGGATGTGGGGCGGGGCAAGCCGGCGCCGGATCTGTTTCTCCATGCCGCCGAGCGGATGGGGGTCGAACCCGGGCGGTGTGTGGTGGTCGAGGACAGCCCGCTGGGTGTGAGGGCGGCCAATGCTGCGGGGATGGACGTGTACGGGTTCACCGCGATGACACCTGCCGCCAAGCTCGCCGGGGCCACTCAACTCTTCTCCGACATGGGGGAGTTGCTCGACCTGCTCGTCTGACATTTGTCATGCCGAGCTCCGGACGATCGTTTCTACTGCGGACCCGAGGCTGGGCGAGAAGCTGAGGGCATGACGACGAAGACGAACTCGAAGCGCGCGAACCTGACTCCCCTCATCGTGGACGTGGCTGTGCCGATCGGGGCGTACTACCTGCTCAAGGACGGGCTCGGGGTGAGCACGCTGATGGCGTTGGGGCTCAGCAGTGTCGTGCCCGCGGTGCGGACCGGCTGGAGCGTGGTGCGGGAGCGGACGGTCAACGGGCTCGCCGCGCTCATCCTCGTCGTCAACGTCGTGGGGCTGCTGCTCAGCTTCGTCGCCGGGGACCCGCGGCTGATGCTCGCCAAGGACAGCGGGGTCAGCAGTGTGGTCGGGATCGGCATCCTCGTCTCCGTGGCGCTGGGGAAGCCGATGATGACGGCGGGGATGAAGCCCTGGCTGGTGAAGGGGATCGCGGAGCGGGAGGCCGCCTGGGCGCGGCTCATGGCGGGGTCGGTGGAGTTCCGGCGGGCCGAGCGGCGGTTCTCCGTGGTGTGGGGTGTCGTACTGCTGGCGGAGTGCGTGGGCAGGGTCGTGGGGGCGTACACGCTGCCGGTGGACACGATGGTGTGGCTCGGGTCCGTGGTGATGGTCGGGTCGATGGTGGTGGCCTTCCTGGTCAGCGGGGCGCTGGGCGCCGGGCCGATGGCCGGGATGCTGATCGCGGAGACGAAGGCCGGCGCCCCCTCGATGCCCGAGGTCGCCCTCGCTCGGTAAAGCTGAGGGAAATTCACCTTTGGCTGGATCTACCCACGAGTACGTTGGGGCCCTACGCTCGCCGCCATGACAGATGTGCTGCGGCGCGGTAGGGCCTCTTTGGCGTTCAGCTTCTTCGCGCAAGGTGTCGCCTTTGCTCTGCTGGTGACGCGGATCCCCGCCATCCAGGACCGGTACGGGGTCTCCGACGCCCTGCTGCCCGCCTTCCTGGCCGCCGTGCCGATCCTCGCCGGGGTCGGGAGTGTCTCGACCGAGCAGCTGGTGAAGCGGATCCGGCCGAGCCGGCTGCTGCGGTACGCCCAGCCCGTCGTGCTCCTGGCGCTGATCGGGGTCGGGGCCGGGGACTCGATGGTGGAGCTGGGTGTCTCGCTCGCCGCGTTCGGGCTGGCCGTCGGCATGCTCGACGCGTCCATGAACATGCTCGGGGTGAGCCTCCAGCGGGCGTACGGGCGCAGCATCATGCTGAGCTTCCACGCGGTGTTCAGCCTCGGCGGGATAGTGGGCGCCTCGCTGGCCTGGGTGGGGGCGCACTGGCATCTCGCGCTGTTCGTGTCCTATCTGCCGGTCGTGGTGGTGCTGTTGCCGCTGTGCCTGGTGGGGAGTCGGTGGTACGTCGACGGGGACGGTCCCGCCGTCCCCACTGTCGAGGAGGAGGCGCGCAGCGGTGGGGACGGGATCGTCTTCAAGCTGCTGTTGCCGCTGTGCCTGGTGATGACCTTCGCCTACATAGGCGACTCGACCGTCTCCAACTGGAGTGCCAAGTACCTCCAGGACGTCCTCGGCAGCAGTGAGCAGCTGGCGACCGTGCCGTACAACGTCTACATGGTGACGACCCTGGTCGGGCGGGCCATCGGGGACTTCGGGGTACGGCGGTTCGGGGCGGTGGCGGTCGTACGGCTGGGGGCGCTGGTGGCGGCCGGGGGGTTCGCGGTGGTGGCCGTGGCGCCCGGGGCGTGGGTGGGGATGCTCGGGTTCACGCTGCTCGGGGTGGGGTTGTGCGTGCTGGTGCCGCAGACCTTCGCGGCGGCGGGGCGGTTGTTCCCGGGGGCGTCGGATGCGGCGGTGGCGCGGCTCAATGTCTTCAACTATGTCGGGTTCCTGGTCGGTTCGGCCTTGGTGGGGGCCTTGGGGGACGCGTGGAGCTATCGCGGGGCCATGCTGGTGCCGATGGTGTTGGTGCTGGTGACGCTGGTGTACGCCAAGTCGTTCGAGGCTCAACCGGACCGATACGGTGGCGGGCATGAGCGGCCGCGCACAGCTGATGTGGGACGAGGCAGTAACGGGCTATGACTTCGGTCCGGACCATCCGATGGATCCGGTCCGGCTCGATCTGACCCGGCGACTGGTGGACGCCTTCGGGCTGGACCGGGACGTGGAGGTCGTGGCCGCGAAGGCGGCCGGCGAGTCGACGTTGCGGCTCGTGCACCGGGAGGACTACGTCGAGGCCGTGAAGGCGGCTTCCGAGGATCCCGGGGCGGCCGACCAGTCGTACGGGCTGGGGACGTTGGACGATCCGGCCTTCGCGCGGATGCACGAGGTGTCCGCGCTGATCGCGGGGCAGTCGGTGGGGGCCGCGGAGGCGGTGTGGCGGGGGGACGCGCTGCACGCGGTGAACTTCGCGGGCGGGCTGCATCACGCGATGCCGGGGGGTGCGTCGGGGTTCTGCATCTACAACGACGCGTCGCTGGCGATCGCGCGGTTGCTGGAGCTGGGGGCGTCGCGGGTCGCCTATGTGGATGTGGACGTGCATCACGGGGACGGGGTGCAGGCGGCGTTCTGGGAGGATCCCCGGGTTCTGACGATCTCCTTGCACGAGCATCCCCGGACGTTGTTTCCGCAGACCGGGTGGCCTGAGGAGACCGGGGCGGGCTCGGCCGAGGGCAGTGCGGTGAACGTGGCGCTGCCGGCGGGGACGGGGGACGCCGGGTGGTTGCGGGCGTTTCATGCCGTGGTGCCGGAGCTGATCGCTGACTTCCGGCCGGATGTGTTGGTGACCCAGCATGGCGCCGACACGCATTTCGAGGATCCGCTGGCTCATCTCGCGGTGTCGTTGGACGCGCAGCGGGCGGTGCAGGTGGCCTGTCATGAGCTGGCGCACTCGTATGCCGGGGGGCGGTGGATCGCGCTGGGGGGTGGGGGGTACGCCGTGGTGGATGTCGTGCCTCGGTCCTGGACGCATCTGGTGGGGATTGCTGCGGGGCGGGAGATCGAGCCTGAGGCGATGATTCCTGAAGGGTGGCGGCAGGACGTGTTTGCTCGGACTCGGCAGTTGGCGCCTGCGCGGATGACGGATGGGCGGTGGCCGGTGTCCTATGCGGAGTGGGATGCGGGGTATGACCCTGCGGATCGGCTGGATCAGGCGGTGTTGGCTACTCGGCGGGCGGTGTTTCCGTTGCGGGGGCTTCTCGCCTGAGGGACGCCCACGGAAGTGCCTCGCTGTGTCGTACGGCGGCTGCGGGTGCGTTGTGGCTGGTCGCGCAGTTCCCCGCGCCCCTAGGTACGTGCAGTCCTGGTTACTCCGACTGTGCGGTAAATCGCTGTTCCCGAAGTACCGGGCGCCACCATCCGTCACCATCACTCCGTGTTGAGCACCGCCGCCCTCCGCGCCCACCTGCTGGCCGCTCGTCTCGCCGGGACCGTGGCCACCTCTCGGGAGGAGAGTCTGCGGAGTTATCGGTTGTTCGCGGCTCGGGATCCTCGGGTGCTGATCGGGATTGATCCTGAGTTGGCGTGGAATGTGCGGGATCTGGTCGGTCTCATGGCCGACAAGTGCGGGGTTTCGGGCGACTTGAGGTGTACAACTGGCCGGGATGTGATTGATCCTGAGCGGACCCTCGTCGCGCTCGACGCCTTCGCGGAGCGGCTCGCGGCAGTTGCCCAGCGCAGCGGGCCTGTGCTGATCGGCACCGGGCATCCGCATCGGTTGCTCGGCTTCTACGCCGCTCTCGCGGACGCCCTCTCGGCGGTGGGATGTACCGTCCTCACCCCCGCGCATGGTCGCCGTGTCGACATAACGACCCGGTTCGGTCTACGTACGTACAACCTTGACTACGTACGAGGAGTCGCGCTCGTGCGGGCGCCGGACGCGAAGAGCTCCGGTGGTGAGCCGGGCGCACACACGCACTCGCCGCTCCCGGTTCGGCTGGCCCTGGCGGCCGCGGCGGAGAGCGGCGGGATACTTCCCGAGCTGGTGATCGGGGATCACGGATGGGTCTGCGGAGCAGGTCAGCTGGGGTTTGAGGCCATTGGGCTGGCGGATACGGATGACCCCGCGCTCTTTGTGGGGGAGGCCGAGGGGGCCGTGTCCGTCGTCGTTCCACTTGATGACGGTGTGCGGTCTGATTACTACCGGCCGCTGACCCGCTACGTACTCAATCGAGCGTGTCTGTCACAGTAGGCCGCCGATGGGTGCACCTCTTCCCCACTTGCATCACCCGCCCCTACATTGGGGAGTGAGCACGCAGCGACGAAGAGTCACCGGAAGGGGAAGCCGGTGGCCGTCGAGTGCGGAAGGTTCAGGTGTGTCATGGCTGCTGAGCAGAGGCCTCTGAGCGAGGTTCAGTTCCTTACCGTGGCGGAGGTCGCCTCGGTGATGCGAGTGTCGAAGATGACCGTGTACCGGTTGGTGCACAGCGGTCATCTGCCCGCGATCAGGGTGGGGCGGTCCTTCCGCGTCCCCGAGAACGCGGTTCACGAGTACCTCCGCGAGAGTTACGTGGGGGTGGAGACAGCCTGACGGCGCGGTTCCGGGGAGGTCCATGGGGGCCTCAGGGCACTCGCGGACCCCCTGCCCGATCTCCCCGGTTCACCTCGATTACGACCTCAGCGCTCGGGCGGGTAGGCTAGCCCCTCGTAGGTCGTGTGGGCCCATGATGCCCAGCACCGAGTGATGAGAAGTGAGCGAGGGTAGTCGTGGGCTCTGTTATCAAGAAGCGGCGCAAGCGGATGGCTAAGAAGAAGCACCGCAAGCTGCTCAAGCGCACGCGCGTTCAGCGTCGCAACAAGAAGTAAGGCGACGCCGCGCAAGCAGCGTGTCTGTGGCCCCCCACCCGATGTCGGTGGGGGGCCACATGCGTGTCGGGAGTGTGGCGGTGGGCTGGATGTCGTCACCTCACGCAGCGGGCGGTCATCACAGCGCAACATCGAACCGCTAAGTTGGCGGCACACGGGGAACGCGGCACAGGGACCGGTGCCGTCATGAGGGCGGCACCAGAGCCGGACCACGGCTGGAAGGAAGGCGCTGATCTTGGGAAAGGTCGTGCTCGTGACCGGAGTGGCCCGACAGCTGGGCGGCCGCTTCGTACGACGCATCCAGCGTGACCCGCAGGTCGACCGGGTGATCGCCGTGGACGCGGTCACGCCCGAGCACCATCTGGGCGGCGCCGACTTCATCCAGGCGGACATCAGGCAGCCCGGTATCGCCCGGGTGCTGGCCGAGACGGCCGCCGACACCGTCGTACACCTGGATGTGACGGCGATGGCGCTGGGCAGCGGGAGCCGGACCACGGTCAAGGAGACCAACGTCATCGGCACCATGCAGCTGCTCGGGGCGTGTCAGAAGTCGCCGAACGTGCGGCGGCTGGTGGTGAAGTCCAGTACGAACGTGTACGGCTCGGCGCCGCGCGATCCGGCCGTGTTCACGGAGACCACCCCGCCCAAGTCCCTGCCCTCCGGCGGGTTCGCCAAGGACGCGGTCGAGGTCGAGGGGTATGTGCGGGGGTTCGCGCGGCGGCGCCCCGACGTGGCCGTGTGCGTGCTCAGGTTCGCCAACATCCTGGGGCCCACGGCGGACACCCCGCTCGCCTCGTACTTCGCGCTGCCGGTGCTGCCGACCGTGTTCGGGTACGACCCGCGGCTTCAGTTCGTGCACGAGGACGACGTGATCGAGGTGCTCAGGATCGCCTCGCACGATCCTGAGCGGGGCACGCTGAACAGCGGCACCTTCAACATCGCGGGCGACGGCGTCCTGTTGCTGTCGCAGTGTTCCCGGCGGCTCGGGCGGCCCACCGTGCCGCTGCTGCTGCCGGCCGTCACCTGGGCCGGGTCGCTGGTGCGTACGCTGGGGATGACGGACTTCTCGCCCGAGCAGATCCGGCTGCTGACCCATGGCCGGGTCGTGTCGACGGTCCAGATGCGCGAGACGCTCGGGTTCCGGCCGAAGTACACGACGGCGGAGACCTTCGCGGAATTCGCGCGCAGCCAGGGTCCCGGGCTGGTGCCGCCGGAGGCCCTCGCGGGGGCCGTCGACCGGATCGCCGCGCTGCCGCTGCTCGCCGGCGGCGGCCACCCCCCGACGCAGAGCGCCAACTGAGGAGCGCATCAACGATGGCGGACGCCAAGGTCATTCCGTTCGACGACGACCGGTCCCGCGCGGGCGCCGTACAGCGGCCGCAGCGACGCCGGAGTGCGGGGAGCCGGCGCAAGGGTCCCGAACCCGCGCTGGTCCGCGAGGTCCAGCCCCTGCCCAGCAGGGGCTCCGCGCAGGATGATGTTCCTGTGACGCGTGAGGAAGAGCCGCCGGAGCAGGGGCACGACGAGGGCGGTCTGGAGCGACGGATCGCGGGGGGTCTCAACTTCCTGCGTCGCCGCCTCACGGGGGACTACGAGGTCGACGACTTCGGGTACGACGAGGAGCTCACCGACCAGGTCCTGATGTCCCTGCTGCGGCCGGTGTACGAGAAGTACTTCCGGGTCGAGGTGAAGGGCGTCGAGAACATCCCGGCGGAGGGCGGCGCGCTGATCGTCGCCAACCACTCGGGGACGCTGCCGCTGGACGGGCTGATGATGCAGGTCGCCGTCCACGACCACCACCCCGCGGGGCGGCATCTACGGCTGCTCGCGGCGGACCTGGTGTTCATGCTGCCGGTCGTCAACGAGCTGGCCCGCAAGCTCGGTCACACCCTGGCCTGCGCGGAGGACGCGGAACGGCTGCTCGGCCAGGGCGAGGTGGTCGGTGTGATGCCGGAGGGCTTCAAGGGCATCGGCAAGCCCTTCAGCGAGCGCTACAAGCTCCAGCGCTTCGGCCGGGGCGGCTTCGTCTCCACGGCCCTGCGTCAGCGCACGCCGATCATCCCGTGCTCGATCGTGGGCGCGGAGGAGATCTACCCGATGATCGGCAACGCGAAGACCCTGGCGCGCCTGCTGGGCTTCCCGTACTTCCCGCTGACTCCGACCTTCCCGTGGCTGGGCCCGCTGGGCGCCGTCCCGCTCCCCACCAAGTGGACGATCCAGTTCGGTGAGCCGATCCCCACGGACGGCTATCCGCCGGAGGCCGCCGAGGACCCGATGCTGATGTTCAACCTGACGGACCAGGTGAGGGAACAGATCCAGCACACGCTCTACAAGCTGTTGGTGCAGCGGCGGTCGGTGTTCTTCTGACGGTGTTGGGAGTACGACGGTGGGGGCGCCCTTTCCAGAGAGGGCGCCCCCACCGTCGTAGCGGAAGAGCTAGTTGGATTGCTCGCCGTTGATGCCCAGGCCCGGGAGGAGGCCGGGGAGGAGGGGCGGGACGGTGACGTCCGGGGCTGTTGAGGGGGACGGGGAGGTCGGGGTGGTGGTGTCCGTGGACTTCGGGGGGTCCAGGAGGCCGCCGGTGCTGCCGCCCAGGAGGCCGTCGTCGTGGCTGCCGGAGGGGGCCGCCTTGCTGGGGTTGCCGCCGCTGTTGTGCTCGGAGGAGCCGCCGGTGCCGGGGGCTGCCGAGCGGTCGGAGCCGGTCGAGGTGTCCGAGGATCCCGAGCCGGAGCCCTGACGCCGGCCGCCGCCCTCGCCGCCGTCCTGGGACGGGGTCTCGGGGAGCAGGGACTGGAGCGGGGCGACCTCTTCGTCTATGGCGTCGAAGACCGACGACACCTGGTCGCTGACATCGCCGAGTTGCACGGGGAGCCGCTCGCGGAGCGCGCCCCAGGCCTCGCGGTGCGAGCGCGAGAAGCCGGCGAGGGCCTGGATGGGGCCCAGGGAGTTCGGGTCGCGCTCGTACGCCTCGTGCAACAGCCGGTGGCCCTCGGCCGCGTCGTGCTGCATCCCGGACAGCGCGCGGCGGATCTCGCCCACGGACTCGTGGTCGAGGTGGCCGCCCCGGCCCCGCTCCATCAGCCGACGGGCCTCGTTCAGCCGGGTGGACGCCTGGTCGAGGTAGGCGACACCGCGCTCGTCGTCCCCGTCGGACAGGTAGGTGAGCTTGAAGTCCTCGATGCCGCGTTTGAGGCCGTACAGCGAGTCCCCAGGCAGGGCGTCCGAGCTGGCCGCGGCGACTCCGCCGAAGGCGCCGGCGGCGACTCCGACGCTCAGGCCGCCCGCCGCCAGGCCCTTGGTGAGCCGGGAACGCGGTCGCAGTTTGCCCAGCCCACTCGCCCGGTGCGCGCCCTTGGCCCGGTGGGAGCGCTGCTCGGGGACCGCGGGCTCGGGCCCGGTGCCCTCCAGCAGCATGGCTTCCATCGCGGCCACCAGTTGGGCCCGCTGGACGACCTTGACCTCGGGGTCCAGCTCGGGCCTGGGCAGCTCGCCGAGACACTCCGCGAGGGTCAACAGGCGGTCCTGCCCGGGGTGTTCCGCGGTGGCCGGCGGGTGTCCTTCGGACTGCTCGGCCGCCGGGTCCCGGTCGGACTGCTCCTCCAGGGCCTGGGCGAAGGCGTTCGCCCGCCGGTGCGCCGATACGTTCGCGATCACTGGCGGCACCTCCTCTCGTCATGACGGTCGACTCCCCAGGGGGTCCTGAGGGTTGCACACGCTGACCACAAGCACACGATCGGGTGATCGATGTCGGCCAGGGAGTGACCACAGGGAGCCTGCATCCCGCACAACGAGCGGCGCGGCACTTGGGTTACGGACTGCGGATGATCGGATCGGGGAGTCAACGGACTTTCACCGAGAGCGAGTTGATGGTTACCGGGCGTGCACTCTCAGCGGGCGTCGTCCGGGAGGAGCCGGGCCAGGGTGCGCACGGCCCGGTACTGCAGGGTTTTGATGGCGCCCTCGTTCTTCCCCATGACCCGGGCGGTCTCGGCGACCGAGAGGCCCTGGAGGAAGCGGAGGGTCACGCACTCCTGCTGCTGCGGGTTGAGCCGGCGGACGGCGTCCAGCAGCGCGGCGTTGGAGAGGGACTCCAGGACGGAGTCCTCGGGCGAGCGCTCGACCTCGTTGGCGTCGAGCATCTCGCCGGTGGTGACCTCCAGGCGAAAGCGGCTCGACTTGAAGTGGTCGGCGACGAGGTTGCGCGCGATGGTGACGAGCCAGGCGCCGAAGTCGCGGCCCTGCCAGGTGAAGGTGCCGATCCTGCGCAGCGCGCGCAGGAACGTCTCGCTCGTCAGGTCCTCGGCGGTGGCCTTACCTCCCACCCGGTAGTAGATGTACCGGTAGACGGTGTCGCTGTACTGGTCGTACAGGCGGCCGAAGGCGTCGGCCTCGCCGGCCTGGGCGCGTTCGACCAGGTCCATCATGCGGGCGCTGTCGCTGTCCGCGGCCGGACGGCGGGCCGTTGCGGCACCGGTCGAACGCCCTCGTCTGCCGACGGCCGCGGAACCTTCGGCCAGTGCGTAGCACGGACCGATCGGTGCCGTGGCCACGGCTAGGGCGGGGACGGCGTACGCGGTGGGGACGAAGCCGCGCAACAGGTCCTGGACCGTTGCGCGCAGCGTAGCCAGGCCCGAGGCGTCAACCCCGACGTGTGGGTACACGGGACTCCCAGAGGCAGAGCTTCCATCACGTGCAGTGCGGGACCGTTCACCCGTCGTAGCGACGGAAGGGGTACCGGATTGCGTCTGAGGAGAATAACGCTTAGTGCAGGCCCTGCTACACCCAGTTGCTCTATTCATCGATTACGTCGCTTCTGTAACCGATTGATGCCCTATCAAGTACCGCAGAGTGACCGCTTGTTGATCGAAAGCGGTCGCGTTCCGTCAGGGAAGGGGGCGTGTTGTGGCCGTGTGCAGCCAATGCCGCTGGACACGGCGTTACGCGGGCAAAACCCGTGGATTGGTGTGTTTGCCTGGTTACCGACGGCGCTTGTGCAGGGCGATCGCCGCCGCCGTGCCGCCCGCCACCGCGCCCACTCCGGCCGCTGCCGGGATGCCGACCTTCGCCGCCTTGCGGCCGGTGCGGTAGTCGCGCAGCCGCCAGTCCAGTTGACGGGCGTGCTTGCGCAGCTTGGTGTCCGGGTTGATCGCGTAGGGGTGGCCGACCAGGGAGAGCATCGGGATGTCGTTGTGACTGTCGCTGTAGGCGGCGCAGCGGGACAGGTCCAGGCCCTCCGCCGCGGACAGGGCGCGGACCGCCTCCGCCTTCGCGGGGCCGTGCAGCGGTTCGCCGACCAGCTTGCCGGTGTAGACGCCGTCCACCGACTCCGCGACCGTGCCCAGGGCGCCGGTGAGGCCGAGCCGGCGCGCGATCACCTGGGCGATCTCCACCGGTGCCGCCGTGACCAGCCACACCTTCTGGCCGGCGTCCAGGTGGGCCTGCGCGAGCGCGCGGGTGCCCGGCCAGATGCGCTCGGCCATGTACTCGTCGTAGATCTCCTCGCCGATCGACTGGAGCTCGGCGACGCGGTGGCCCTTGACGATGGACAGGGCGGAGTCGCGGGCCTCCTGCATGTGCTCGGGGTCCTCGAAGCCGGCGAGGCGGAACCACGCCTGCTGCCAGGCGAACTTCGCGAGGTCGCGGGTCTCGAAGAACTTCCGCTTGTACAGGCCGCGGCCGAAGTGGAAGAGGGACGCACCTTGCATCACGGTGTTGTCCAGGTCGAAGAACGCGGCTGCCTTGTCGTCGCCGAGCACCGGGAACGCGGGTTCCTCGGCGGGTACCGACTTGCGCGCGGCCTCCGCCGAGGCCTCGCCTGCCAACACGCTTCGCGCCGTGGCGGAGCGCCTACGGGGAGTGAGCCATCCGAGAGCGGCCATGGCGTGAGCATAGCCAGTTTGTTCGGGGGTTCCGGAGTCGTGAGGTTTGGAGGGTGTGAACTCTCCGAGACTCCGTCGTTAATCAGGCGGGAGAATGGCCTGCATGAGTCCCCTCTTCCGCCGCGGCGCGGCCAAAGTCCCCGGCGAACGGCTCGTCACCCTCATCCGCAAGCCGGGCTGCCACCTGTGTGATGACGCACAGTCGGTGATCGAGAAGGTGTGTGGAGATCTCGGGGTTCCCTGGGAGCAGAAGAGCATCGCCGAGGATCCTCAACTGCACGACCAGTACTGGGAACAGATCCCGGTGGTACTCGTCGACGGGGAGCAGCACACTTTCTGGCGTGTGGACGAGCAGCGGCTGCGCAAGGCCCTGACCGACTAGTCCAACTGGTCCCGTTGGTCGCCTAGGATCGATGGCGACTTGGTCTTCGGGGGCGGGATTGATGAGGGAAGTGTGCGGTTTTGCCTCCGAGAGAGACGCGCGTGACCCCGGTCACGTTGGCCGGGCAAATCGGACACCATCTTTGTGCACGCGTTCACAAAGACATAGCCTGCATTCGACGGGGCGGTCCGGGGACGCATGACCGCCCACAGCCCCGCTCTACCCGCAGGAGCACCGTGGCAACTGGCCGAACTCACCGACCGGCGACCCGTAGCCGAGGGATTCCCGAGGCCACCGTCGCCAGGCTTCCGCTGTACCTACGAGCCCTGACCGCGCTGTCGGAGCGCTCGGTACCCACGGTCTCCTCCGAGGAGCTGGCCGCGGCCGCGGGGGTCAACTCCGCGAAGCTGCGCAAGGACTTCTCTTACCTGGGTTCTTACGGAACGCGCGGTGTCGGCTACGACGTCGAGTATCTCGTCTACCAGATCTCCCGCGAACTCGGCCTGACCCAGGACTGGCCGGTTGTGATCGTCGGCATCGGCAACCTCGGCGCCGCGCTCGCCAACTACGGCGGCTTCGCGTCCCGTGGATTCAGGGTCGCGGCCCTCATCGACGCCGATCCCGCAATGGCCGGAAAGCCGGTCGCCGGGATCCCCGTGCAGCACAGCGACGACCTGGAAAAGATCATCGAGGACAACGGCGTGTCGATCGGTGTCATCGCCACCCCCGCCGGTGCCGCCCAGCCCGTCTGCGACCGGCTCGTGGCCGCCGGGGTCACCTCCATCCTGAACTTCGCGCCGACCGTGCTGTCCGTGCCGGACGGCGTCGACGTGCGCAAGGTCGACCTCTCCATCGAGCTGCAGATCCTCGCCTTCCACGAGCAGCGCAAGGCCGGTGAGGAGGCCGCCGGCTCCGACGGTGCCGGTCCGGTCGCCACCGGGCGCGGTGTCTCGGCTTCCGCCTCGGCAGCCGCCTCTGCCTCTGCCTCCACCTCCTCCGACAAAGGGCCCGACGGGGACGTACCCGCCGTGATGCCGGCATGAGTCTCCTCGTCGTCGGACTGAGCCACCGCAGCGCACCGGTCAGCGTGCTGGAGCGGGCGGCGCTGCATGTCGATGCGCAGGTGAAGTTGCTCCAGGACACGGTCGCCGCGGAGCCGGCCGCCGAGGCCGCGGTGCTCGCCACCTGCAACCGGATCGAGCTGTACGCCGACGTGGACAAGTTCCACGCGGGCGTGGCCGAGCTGTCGACCCTGCTCGCCCAGCACAGCGGGGTGGGGCTCGACGAGCTCACGCCCTATCTGTACGTGCACTACGAGGACCGTGCCGTCCATCACCTCTTCTCGGTGGCCTGTGGGCTCGACTCCATGGTCGTCGGGGAGGGGCAGATCCTCGGGCAGATAAAGGACTCGCTGGCCCGCGCGCAGGAGCTGCACACCGCCGGGCGGTTGCTGAACGACCTCTTCCAGCAGGCGCTGCGGGTCGGCAAGCGGGCGCACTCCGAGACCGGGATCGACCGGGCCGGGCAGTCACTGGTGACCTTCGGGCTGGAGCAGCTTGCTTCCGGTACGGCCGTGCAGGACTGGGCGGTGGGGAAGAAGGCGCTGGTCATCGGGGCCGGGTCGATGTCCTCGCTGGCGGCGGCGACGCTTTCGCGGGCGGGGGTTTCCGAGGTCGTGATCGCCAACCGTACGGCTGAGCGTGCTGAGCGGCTGGCGGAAATCCTCAACGAGAGTGGGGACGTGGTTGCCCGTGCGGTACCGATGGATTCGGTGTCGGACGAGCTGACACGTGCCGATGTTGTGGTGTCTTGTACGGGAGCGACGGGGCTGGTTCTGACTGCCGAGGCTGTTGCTGCCGGCCGGGGGTTGGACACGCAGCCCGGCGCTGGCGGGGTGCCGTCCGCGCCCACCCGTGCCGCCCAAGCGGCACGACTGCCCGCGGACCATGGGACGGAAGAAAACTGCCCCCTGGACTTGGCGCCCGTGCCCGCCACCGCCGGGTTCTCCGTGCTCGGGGAAGCCGCTGTTGCCGGGATGGCTGCTTCTGAGTTGGAGCAGCATGCTGCCTGGGTGGACAACGCGCCCCGGCCGCAGGGGGCCGTCGCTCTCGTCGATCCGCTCGCGGAGGCCGACGCCATCGCCTCGCTCGCCACTGCCGCCGCTGTTCTCGGGCGGGTGCCCGAGCGGCGGAAGCCGGAGCCGGTCGCTGAGATTCCGCGGCCCGCGCCCTCGCTCTTCCTGCTCGACCTCGCCATGCCCCGGGACATCGACGCCGCCGTGCACCGCCTCGGCGGGGTCCGGCTCGTGGACATCGAGTCGCTGGCCGAGGCCGCGGCCGACGCTCCCATGGCGGCCGACGTCGACCAGGTGCGCCGTATCGTCGCCGACGAGGTCGCCGCGTTCGGGGCCGCGCTCAGGGCCGCGCACATCACGCCGACCGTCGTCGCGCTCAGGACCATGGCCGCCGATGTCGTCGCCGGTGAGATCGCCCGGCTCGACGGGCGGCTGCCGGGGCTGGACGACAAGCAGCGCAGCGAGATCACGCAGACCGTGCGGCGCGTCGTCGACAAACTGCTGCACGCGCCGACCGTACGGGTCAAGCAGCTCGCGGCCGAGCCCGGCGGTGCCGGGTACGCGGACGCGCTGCGGACCCTGTTCGACCTCGACCCCGAGACGGTGGCCGCCGTCTCCCGCGCCGAGGACAGCACCACCGATGAGGAAGGCCGAGGGTCGGCATGAGTACCAACGCGCTACGGCTCGGGACCAGGCGGAGCAAACTCGCCATGGCCCAGTCCGGGCAGGTGGCCAAGGCCGTGAGCCAGGTGACCGGGCGGCCCGTCGAGCTCGTCGAGATCACCACGTACGGCGATGTGTCGCGGGAGGCGCTCGCGCAGATCGGCGGCACGGGTGTCTTCGTGACCGCGCTGCGCGAGGCCCTGCTCAAGGGCGAGGTCGACCTCGCGGTGCACTCGCTGAAGGACCTGCCGACCGGGCAGCCGGACGAGCTGGCGCTGGCCGCCGTACCGCTGCGCGAGGACCCGCGGGACGTCATCGTCGCCCGGGACGCCCTGAAGTTCACCGACCTGCCCCGAGGTGCGCGGATAGGCACCGGTTCGCCCCGGCGGATGGCCCAGCTGAACGCGTACGCCCGCGCGCACGGGCTTGATATCGAGACGGTTGCGATCCGGGGGAACATCGACACCCGGGTGCGGTTCGTGCGCGATGGTGAGCTGGATGCGGTGGTGCTGGCTGCGGCAGGGCTGCAGCGCATCGGCCGTATCGACGAAGTGACCGATTTCCTCTCGGTCGACACAGTTTTGCCCGCTCCCGGCCAGGGAGCACTCGCGATCGAGTGCACCGCGGACAACGCGGACCTGATCGCAGCGCTCGGTGAGCTCGACGACCCGTTCACGCGGGTCGCCGTGACCGCCGAACGGTCACTGCTCGCCGCCCTGGAGGCCGGCTGCTCCGCCCCTGTGGGCGCGCTGGCCGACCTGCTGGCCGACGGGCAGATTGTCAAGGAAATGCGCCTGCGGGCCGTCGTCGGCACGACCGACGGCTCCCGCACGGTGCAGTTGTCCACCACCGGTCCCGTGCCCGAGACGTACGACCAAGCAATGGCGCTCGGCCGTGAACTCGCGGCCGACATGCTTGCCCAGGGCGCGGCCGGTCTGATGGGGGAGCGAGCACAGTGAGCCCCACCACCCTTCCCGCCGGTCCTGAACACGGGCACGTCACCTTCCTCGGTGCCGGACCCGGAGATCCGGGACTGCTGACTCTGCGCGCCGTCGAGGCGCTCACGAACGCGGACGTTCTCGTCGCCGGGCATGAAGTGCTCGACGTCGTGCGCGGCCACGCTCGGTCGGGCGTCGCCGTCGTGAACACGGACACGGAGTCGCCTTCGGCTCCGGTTCCGGGCACGGGCGCGCCCCAACTGACAGTTGTTGACGGCACGTCAACAACCGCTCCTGCCCCCGCTGTACGGGATGCGGCACATCTTGTCATGGAGGCCGCGCGGGGCGGCAGGCGGGTCGTACGTGCGGTGTCCGGGGACCCCGGACTCGACGCGTACGCCGCCGAGGAGATGCTGGCCTGCGCCCGCGCGGGCGTTCCGTTCGAGGTCGTGCCCGGTGTGGCCGCGGCCGTCGGCGTGCCCGCGTACGCCGGTGTGCCGCTGCGGGACGCGCAGGGCGCGGACGTGCGGTTCGTCGACGCGCGCACGGCCTCCGACCGGTGCTGGACGGAGGTGGGGGCGTCCGACGGGACCGTGGTCGTGTCGACGACCCTGGACACCGTGGGCGCCGTCGCCGGTGAGCTGGTCGCGGCCGGGCGCAAGCCCGACACCCCGATGACGGTCACCGTCGCCGGTACGACGACCCGGCAGCGGACCTGGACGGCGACCCTGGGCACCATCGCCCAGACGCTGAAGCAGGCCAAGGTGCTGCCCTCGCCCGAGGGCGGGCGGCCGGTGATAGCCGTGGTCGGGGAGCGGTCCTCCGCGGCCCAGCGCGACCAGCTGTCGTGGTTCGAGAACAAGCCGCTGTTCGGCTGGAAGGTTCTCGTGCCGCGTACGAAGGAGCAGGCGGCGTCGCTCTCCGACCAGCTCAGGTCCTACGGGGCGGTGCCGCACGAGGTGCCGACGATCGCCGTGGAGCCGCCGCGGACGCCTCAGCAGATGGAGCGGGCGGTCAAGGGGCTCGTGACCGGGCGCTACGAGTGGATCGCGTTCACCTCGGTCAATGCCGTGAAGGCCGTACGGGAGAAGTTCGAGGAGTACGGCCTCGATGCTCGGGCCTTCGCGGGGATCAAGGTCGCCGCGGTGGGGGAGCAGACGGCGAAGGCGCTGATCGCGTTTGGTGTGAAGCCGGATCTGGTGCCCAGTGGTGAGCAGTCGGCGGCGGGGCTTCTTGAGGACTGGCCGCCGTACGACCCTGTTTTCGATCCGATCGACCGGGTGTTCCTGCCGCGGGCCGACATCGCCACGGAGACGTTGGTCGCCGGGCTGATCGAGCTCGGGTGGGAGGTCGACGACGTCACGGCGTATCGGACCGTGCGGGCGTCGCCGCCGCCGGCGGAGACGCGGGAGGCGATCAAGGGCGGTGGCTTCGACGCGGTGCTCTTCACGTCGTCGTCCACGGTGCGGAACCTGGTGGGTATCGCCGGGAAGCCGCACAACGTGACCGTGATCGCGTGTATCGGTCCTGCTACGGCGAAGACCGCGGAGGAGCATGGGCTGCGGGTGGATGTGATGGCTCCTGAGCCGTCCGTGCATCGGCTGGCTGAGGCGCTTGCGGACTTCGGGCTGAAGCGGCGGGCGGCGGCGGTGGAGGCCGGGGATCCGGTGACGCGGCCGAGTGAGCGGCGGCCGGGGGCTCGTCGGCGGCGGTCTACTACCTGAGCGGGAGGCGCCTACGGGGGTGCCGGGTGCGGTAGTCGGGCGGCTGCGGGTGAGTGGGGGCTGGTCGCGCAGTTCCCCGCGCCCCTGAGATGCCTGCGGCGGCCCGTTGCGGTCCGGTGGGGGGCGGGACTGTAACCCACCCAGGGGCGCGG
>NZ_JBHUXV010000166.1:0-17272 GCF_042669125.1 Streptomyces sp. NPDC057253
CGGTCAGTGTCGAGACCGCGGCGGAGCGGCCCGCCTCCTCCGCTGCCAGCAGCCCGTCGTTCACCGCCTCCATGACCGCGAACAGCATCTGCTCGTGGACGTACGCCAGCGCCGGCGCGGGCAGCGGCGAGACGAAGACACCCTCGTCGAGACCGCGCTGAAGCAGCTCGGCACTGGCCGAGCGCACCGGCGCGAGCCGCTCCCGGATGCCCTGCACGGTGACACTGCGCTGGGCCAGTGCGACCAGGACGCGGTAGCGGTCGGCGACCTCCCAGACCGCCAGCACGGAGCCCGCCACGGCCTGCGCGAGGTCGTCGGCGCCCTCGCGCCCCGCCGCTTGCGCGGCCGCCACCGCCTCCACGGCACCGTCGACGAGCGTGCCGATCAGCGCTTCCCGGCTCGGGAAGTGGCCGTACACCGTCCGTCGTACGACTCCCGCGGCGCGCGCGATCCGGTCCATGGACGCGTCGGGGTCGCGCAGCAGTTCGGTGAGTGCGACATCGAGGATGCGGCGGCGGTTGGCGTCGGCGCGACTGGAGTGGCCCGTGGTCATGGCTGTCATTGTGCCCTCACCCCACCGACTTGCACAGTGCTGTGCATCGAGTGTGCATTGTGCACTGTTGAGCAAGTGCACAACCATGTGCAAGGGGAACTCGTCGACGCCCGCCGACTCACCGAATTCTTACCCCGCGCCACTAGCGTGCCGTCCCCGGACGGCACGCTCTCGGTTTCGGAGGCACACGGGGGATGAAGATCGACTGGGACCGGCGGACCTGCGCCCGCCGCGGACATGTGACGTACGCGCCGGACGAGCCCCGGCTGCGGGAGCGGCTGTACGCCGAGACCGCGCTCGGGGCGGCCTGGCGGTGTCTGCGCTGCGGTGACTTCGCCCTCGGTGACCCGCACGGCTCGGGGCCCGCGGACCACGCGCCCCTCGTGCCGCGCGGCAAGGTGCTCCGGGATCTGTTCGTGCTGCGCTTCCTCGCCTTCGAGCGGGCGGTGCGCGGGGTGTTCATCGTGCTGGTCGCGGTGGCGGTGTGGAAGTTCAGCAACAGCCAGGACGCGGTGCGCCGGCTCTTCGACGAGTACCTCGACGTCTTTCGCCCAGTGTTCCGGCACTTCCACTACGACCTCGACCACTCACCGATCGTGGGCACGCTCCAGAAGACCTTCGGCTATCACCACGACACGCTCGTCCTGGTGGCGGTGCTGCTGCTGGCGTACGCCCTGATCGAACTCGTCGAGGCGGTCGGCCTCTGGTACGCCAAGCGCTGGGCGGAGTACCTGACGGTGGTCGCGACGGCCGCGTTCCTCCCGCTGGAGATCTACGAACTCACCGAGCACATCAGCTGGTTGAAGATCGCCACCCTGGTCCTCAACATCCTCGCGGTCCTCTACATCCTCCTGACCAAGCGCCTCTTCGGCCTGCGCGGCGGCCACCGGGCCTTCGAGGCGGAACGGCAGAGCGCGTCCTTGCTGGAGGTCGAGGAGGCCGCGAAGTCGGTCGCCGTCTAGGAGGACTCGGCCCACGGGTCGGTGATCTCGCGCAGCAGGGTCAGCGCCTCGCGGAGTTGTCTCATGCGGCGGCTGCCCAGATGTTCCTCCCACTCCTTCTCCACCTCGGCGACCACCCCGTCGGCGACTTCCTTCGCCGAGATCGCCTTCTCCGCCAGGCACACGAGCCGGGCCCGCTTGTCGGTCGGGTCCGGGACGCGGGTGACGTAGCCCGTCTTCTCCAGCTGGTCGACCAGGAAGCCCGCGGTCTGCTTGGTGACCTGGGCCTGCTCGGCGAGTTCGGTGAGCCGGGTGCCGTTCGGCCCGATGCGTTGCAGGACCCGGGCCTGGGCGGGCGTGAAGTCGTCGAAGCCGGCCTCCGCGAGCGCGGCGAAGACCCGGTTCTCCAGGGCCCGGTACGGGAGGAACAGGAGCACGCCCGTGTTGGGCTCGCTGTCCGCCGCCATCGTCGACGCTCCTCGCACTGCTTGACATTGGTCAGAGTCTCTTACTACTTTGGTCAGAGAAGCTTACCACTTGAGTGGGTGATTCCCGTGGGTGCCGTATCGGACGCAGTGCTGGACACCGACGAGCTCTGGCGGATCGTCGACCAGGAGCGGGGGAGCCTGGCCGACCTGCTGGAGGGCCTGACCCCCGAGGAGTGGGAGGCCCGGACGCGCTGCGGGGACTGGCGGGTGCGGGATGTCGCCGCGCATCTGACGATCGCGGCGCGCTTCTCCCGCGGCCGGGTGGTCCGGGAGATGGTCCGGGCCCGGGGGGACTGGAACCGGATGATCCACGACTCGGCGGTCCGTGAGGCCGAGCTGCCGGTCACCGACATCGTCGCCCACCTCCGCTCGATCATCGGCTCCCGCCGCCTCGCGCCAACCACCTCACCCCACGAACCCCTCCTCGACCTCCTCGTCCACGGGCAGGACATCGCCCTCACGCTGGGCCGGTACCGGGCGATGCCGCCGGTGGCCGCGCGGGACTCCGCCGAGCGGGTGTGGACCATGCGGTTCCCGCCGCGGCCCTGGCCCCTGCCGAAGGCGCGGCTCGTCGCCACGGACGTCGAGTGGGCGCGGGGAGCCGGGGAGGAGCTGCGCGGCCCGATCCCGGCCCTGCTCCTGCTGCTCACGGGCCGGCCCGAGGCGGCGGCCGAGTGGGCTGAACACGCCGGGGAGTCGTGGACGGGGGTCGCGACTCCCCGGTGACGCGGCGCTGTGACGCGGTGCTCTGCCCGACGGGTTCCGGAGCGCCGCGCACTGCCTGTCGGCAGCCTCCGCCTCTCGGCAGCCTCCGCCTTTCGGCAGCTGCCCGCCGCGGCTTATGCCGGTCGACGGCTGCGGGTTCCTCGTGGCCGGTCGCGTCCGCCCGGCGGCAGCCGCAGATCAACACAGCCCCGCGCGACCGAGTCGGCGGCGGCGCGCCCGTGCCGCTCAAGGCGCGCCCGTACCGGTGGACGCACCCCCTTTATCATCCGCCGCCCCCTTCCATACCCTTCACCGTCACTTGACCCAAATCCTTTGACCCACGGCCCGCGCGGCCCCCACGCTGGAGTTCTCGGCGTGCAGGGTCGGACGGGCGTACGGAGGCGGGTATGGGGGAGTCGGTGGTGCGGGTGGCGGGGGAGCCCGCTTCGATGGAGCGGGTCAGCGAGTTGTTCCATGACTTCCTGGCTGCCGTCGCCCGGCCCAGGGACCAGGCGCGGGAAGAGGCCCGGGATCTCAGCAGGCGGCTGCGGGAACACCTCGGCTTCGCGCCCAGTGAACGCCCCGTCGTCAAGGCGGCCTACCCGCCCTTCGACCTCCCCAACGTCCACCTCGCCCTGGAACGCTGGTTCGCCGCGGACGCCAAGGCCCGCTCCCACGAACTCGTCGGCCTGCACGGCGCCCGCCACCACGGCGACCTCTCCCTCGGCGACATCCTCGAATCCGCCGACCGCTACGACCGTTTCGTGATCGGCGCGGTGGACTACGCCCAGCTGCCGATCTCCCCCGACGAGGAACTCCCCTGCGTCTCCTGCGGGTTCTACCTCGGCGCCGAGGACGGGCAGCGGTTCGCGGTGCTGCTGCGCGGCCCCGCCGACGAGTACGGCCGCAACAAGGTCGAGCTCGAAGTCCTCGCGGAGAGCAAGGAGTTCGGCGACCGGCTGCTCGCCGACATCGACCGGCTCGTGCGCGAGCACAACATCTTCCGCGGCCAGGTCCTCTCCTTCGAGGGCGCGGAATTCGGCGCGGGCCTCGGACCGTTCCGCTTCCACCGCCGCCCCGAACTCGCCCGCGAGGACATCGTCCTGCCGGACGGACTCCTGGAGCGGGTGGAGCGCCAGGTCGTCGGCGTGGCCCGGCGCCGCGAACAGCTCCGCGCGGCCGGCCAGCACCTGCGCCGCGGCCTGCTCCTCTACGGCCCTCCCGGCACCGGCAAGACCCACACGATCCGCTATCTCCTCTCCCACCTCCCGCAGTTCACCGTGGTGATCCTGTCCGGCACGAGCATCGACGCCATCGGCCCCGCCTGCTCGCTCGCCCGGATGCTCCAGCCCGCCCTCGTGGTCCTGGAGGACTGCGACCTGATCGCCGAGGCCCGCGACTACGGCGGCGGCGAACAGCCCCTGCTCTTCCAGGTGCTGAACGAGATGGACGGCCTCGGCGACGACGCCGACGTGGCCTTCCTCCTCACCACCAACCGCGCCGACCTCCTCGAACCCGCCCTGGTGCAGCGCCCGGGCCGCGTCGACCTCGCCGTCGAGATCCCGCTGCCGGACGCCGAGGGCCGCGCCCGCCTCCTCGACCTGTACGGCTCCGCGCTCGACCTCGACGAGGCGGTCGCCGAGGAGGTCGTGGCCCGCACCCAGGGCACGACGGCCTCCTTCACCAGGGAGCTGGTCCGCCGGGCCGTACTGATCGCCGCCGAGCGCGAGGCGGCCCGCACCGAGGCCGCCGACCTGCGCGAGGCCCTCGACGAACTCCTCTCCGACCGGGACCGGCTGACCCGGCGGCTGCTCGGCGTGCGCGGCGGCGAGGACCTGGAGGACGAGGACTGGATGACGGACGAGGAGGAGGACGAGGGCGGACCGCACTTCTACGGCGGTGTGCACCCGGGCCCCGCCCCCGGCCGCTGGGCCCCCGGCACGCCCCCGGGCCGCCACGGCCCGCCGCGCTGACACCCCCCGTGGCTCAGACGTCCTTCCCGAGCGTCTCGGCCACGGCCCCCGGCAGCCACCGCCGTACGTCACCGAAGGCGAACCCGAGCCGGGCGCCACGGGAGTTGTCCATGCCGTAGGCGCGGGCGAAGGAGAACGGCGAGACCTCGCCGACCTCGACCTCCTGGAGGACCGTCCGGCCCCCGGGGACGTGGGCGGCCACCGCCTCGCACAACTCCTCGGTGCTCAGCAGCCCGTGGGAGGCCGCGTTCACCGGCCCGGTGAAGTCCTCGCCCACCGCCCAGGCCAGGAAGTCGGCGATCTCCTCGACATGGATGTAGGTGGCGGGCTGGTTGTCGACGGGCACGGCGACGGGCTCGCCGGTGCGGATACGGTCGGCGTAGTGGGTGAGCCGCCCGGTGAAGTCGTCGTCGCCGCCCAGGACGTGGGCCACGCGGACGGTCGTAAAGGGAAATGCGGGGTCTGCCGAGAACACGGATTCGGCCTGTCGCTTTCCCTCGCCGTAATGCGACTGAAGGAAATCGGGGTCGTGCCAGGGAAGGCCGAGATCCACCGGCACGGCCGTCGGGTCAACGGCGTCCTCCCGCACGAGGGCGATGGAGTCCTCGTACTCGTACACCTCCACCGTCGAGGTCATCACATAGCGGCGGGTGCGTCCGGCGAAGACCCGGCGGGCGATGGCCGCCTGGCGCGGGGTGTAGCAGACCTGGTCGACGACCACGTCGAAGGTGCGGGAACCGAGGGCCTTGTTCAGCGCGCTCTCGTCGTCGCGGTCGGCGACCAGATGGACCGCCCCCGGAGGGGGCGCGGCGGAACCCCGGTTGAGGACCGTGACCCGGTCGCCCGCGGCCAGCAGCCGTGCGATCAGCCGTTTGCCGAAATACCGGCTGCCGCCGATGACCAAGACCTCGCGTGCGGTTTCCATGACCATAATTCTCCCGGCACACCACCACGTACTGAAGGGGGAACCATGGGAGTTCAGGCGGCAGCACCAAAAGAACCGCGGCAGCTGCGCCCCGCCGCCGTCGAAACCTCAGTGGGCTTCGACGCGGTGGACCGGCAGATCCTGGAGCTCCTCCAGACGGACGGCCGGATCAAGTTCAGCGAGCTGGGCCGCCGGGTGCGGCTGAGCCCGGCGGCGGTCACCGAGCGGGTGCGGCGGCTGGAGGCGGCGGGCGTGATCAGCGGTTACGGCGCCCAGGTCGTGCCGGGCCGGCTCGGCTACGGCATCCAGGCGTTCATCCGGGTCAGCCCGCACGGCGGCCACACCCTGAAGCACCCGAGGACCCTGGAGCTGATGGAGCGGCCGGAGATCACCGAGGTGCACCACGTCGTCGGCGAGGACTGCTGGATCCTCAAGGTCGCCGTCCGCGACACCGTCCACCTGGAGGAGGTCCTGGAGGCGGTCTCCGCGCTCGGCCGCACCACGACGTCGATCGTGCTGACCTCACCGGTGGAACGCAAACCGCTCTTGCCTTGACGTCGGCGTCAAGGACTACGTTCGTAGGCATGCGAATCGGCGAGCTGGCCGCACGGGCCGGGACCACCACGCGGACGCTGCGGTACTACGAGGCGCGGGGCCTGCTGCCCGGGCGGCGGGGTGAGAACGGCTACCGCACCTACGACGAGGCGGACCTCAAGCTGCTCCGGCAGATCAGGACCCTCCAGGACTTCGGGTTCGACCTGGAGGAGACCCGACCGTTCCTGGAGTGTCTGCGGGCCGGGCACGAGGAGGGCGACACCTGTCCCGCGTCGATCGACGTCTACCGGCGCAAGCTGGACGAACTCGACTCCCTGATCGGGGAGTTGCAGGCGGTGCGGGCGAAGATCGGGGTACGGCTGGCCATGCTCGACGGTACGGATCCGATGTGCGAACTGGGAGGGCGGGAACAGTGATCAAGGCAGCCGGGGTGGCCGAGGTGACGGACGCGGACTTCGAGACGGAGGTGATCGGCTCGCGGCTGCCGGTACTGGTGGAGTTCACCGCCGACTGGTGCCCGCCGTGCCGGCAGATGGGACCGGTGCTCACGGCTCTCGCCGCGGAGGAGAGCGAGCGGTTCAGGGTGGTCCAACTGGACGTCGACACCAATCCGCTGACCACCCATGCCTACGAGGTGCTGTCCATGCCGACGTTCATGCTGTTCCGGGACGGGGAGCCGGTGCGGTCGATGGTGGGGGCGAGGCCCAAGCGGCGGCTCCTGGAGGAGCTCGCGGACGCGCTGTGACCTGAGGCAATTCGAAGAAATCCCCCGAGCAATTGTGCTCGGGGGATTTTTTTGGGTATATTCAATGATTCGCGACTTCAGGGCAATTGAGGTCGCAAAGAAGCTCAGTGAGCAGAGTATATCCGGGCGGGAGTGGAATTGTCAAACACCGGTTTGCCAGACCATGAAATCAAGCGCGAACAGGAATTCATCGACCGCCTGTACGCGCGCGTGGACGCCCTGCGCGGCGACACCGAGACATCGGTCACCGACGCGCTCGCCCAGGGCAACACCCCGATGCAGGCCCGCCTCGAACGGGACATCCTGGTCGCCGAGCGCTCCGGGCTGCTGGCCGCCCTGAACGCGGTCGACGGCTCACTCTGCTTCGGCCGGATCGACCTCACCTCGGGCGTCACCCACCACATCGGCCGGATCGGCCTGCGCACCGACGACGCCGAGCGCACCCCGATCCTCATCGACTGGCGGGCCGAGGTCGCCCGCCCCTTCTACCTGGCCACCGGCCACACCCCGATGGGTCTGCGCCGCCGCCGGCACATCGGCACCGACGGCCGCCGCGTCACCGACCTGCACGACGAGATCCTCGACCTCGGCGACCAGGAACGCACCGGCCACGAGGACCCGACCGGCGACGCCGTCCTGCTCGCCGCCCTCAACTCCGCGCGCACCGGCCGCATGAGCGACATCGTGCAGACCATCCAGGCCGAGCAGGACGAGATCATCCGCGCCCCGCACCGCGGAGTGCTGGTGGTCGAGGGCGGGCCCGGCACCGGCAAGACGGCGGTCGCCCTGCACCGGGCCGCCTATCTCCTGTACGAACACCGGGAGTTGCTCGCCAAGCGGGCCGTGCTGATCATCGGCCCCAACCCCGCCTTCCTCGGCTACATCGGCGAGGTGCTGCCCTCCCTCGGCGAGACCGGCGTACTGCTCGCCACGATCGGCGAGCTCTTCCCCGGTGTGAAGGCGACCGCCACCGACAGCCGGGCGGCGGCCGCGGTGAAGGGGCGGGCCACCATGGCGGACGTCCTCGCCGACGCCGTACGCGACTGGCAGGCGCTGCCCGACCCGGTGATCGCGATCGAGCACGACCGCGAGATCCTGATGCTCGACGACGGCCTGGTCAAGGTCGCCCGCGAGAAGACCCGGGCCGCCCGGCTGCCGCACAACGTGGCGCGGGAGCACTTCGAGGGGCACATCCTCAACACGCTCACCGAGCTGTACGCCGAGCGGGTCGGCACCGACCCCTACGACGGCAGCAGCCTCCTCGACCCGGCGGACATCACCCAGATCCGCGACGAGATCGCCGAGAACCCCGAAGTCTGGGCCGCCATCGACCAGTTGTGGCCGCGGCTGACCCCGCAGCGGCTGGTCGCGGACTTCCTCGCCGACCCGGTCGGCTACCTCCCTGACGAGGACGCGGCCGCGATCCGCCGCCCGGTGACCCGGGGCTGGACCGTGGCGGACGTACCCCTGCTCGACGAGGCCGCCGAACTCCTCGGCGTGGACGAGCGGGTGGCGCGGGCGCTGGCCGAGCGCGAGCGCGAGACCCAGATCGCGTACGCGCAGGGCGTGCTCGACGTCTCGTACGCCTCGCGGACCTACGAGTTCGAGGACAAGGACGAGGAGGACTCCGAGGTCCTGTCGGCGCACGACATCATCGACGCCGAGCGGTTCGCCGAGCGGCAGGAGGAGGACGACCACCGCAGCGCCGCCGAACGCGCGGCGGCCGACCGCACCTGGGCCTTCGGGCACATCATCGTCGACGAGGCGCAGGAGCTCTCCCCGATGGCCTGGCGGCTGCTCATGCGGCGCAGCCCGACCCGCTCGATGACCCTGGTCGGCGACCCGGCGCAGACCGCGGAGGCGGCGGGCGTGGGTTCCTGGGAGCGCATCCTGGAGCCGTACGTCGAGGACCGCTGGGAGCACACCCGCCTCGGCGTCAACTACCGCACCCCCGCCGAGATCATGGACCTCGCGGCGGCCGTCGTACGCGCCGAGAAACCGGACTTCGAACCCCCGAGTTCGGTCCGTTCCACCGGTGTACGGCCCTGGGTGCGCGCCACCGACGACCTGCCCGGCGCGGTCGCCGAGGCCGTGAAGGAGCTGACCCCCGCCGAGGGACGGCTCGCGGTTATCGCCCCGCGACATCTGCACCGCAGGCTCGCGGCCCGCCTCGACGGGGTGACCGCGGGCGCGGAACCGGACCTGACCCGGACCGTCGTCCTCCTCGACCCGCGCCAGTCGAAGGGCCTCGAATTCGACTCGGTACTGGTGGTCGAACCGGCCCTGTACGGCACGAGCGACCTCTACGTGGCCCTGACCCGGGCGACCCAGCGGCTGGGGGTGCTGCACACGGGCCGCCTGCCGAAGGCACTGGTCACCACCTGAGGACCAGTGCCGAGTCCGACGTCGACCCGGGCGCGGTGGAGGCGCCCCGGTCCGGCGGCGGGGCCGACAGCCGGGCCAGGGGGCTGCCGGCGGCCCTGCGCACGTTGATGTCCGGCGGCCGCTGAAGGCCCGGTGTCCTTCGCGGCCGCCGCCGAACGGGCTTCCCGGCTTCCTACGCCGGCCGCAGCCACACCGTCGCCAGGGGCGGCAGGGTCAGCTGGAGGCTGGCCGGGCGGCCGTGCCAGCCCTGGGGGTCCGGTTTCAGGACGTCGGGGTTGGTGATGTCGCTGCCGCCGTACTTGGCCGTGTCGGTGTTGAGGGATTCGAGCCAGGCCGGGATGTCGTCGGGGGCGCCGAGGCGGTAGCCGGGGCGGACCACCGGGGCGAGGTTGGAGACCGCGAGGAGCGGGGTGCCCTCCGCGTCGTGACGGAGGAAGGCGAAGACGTTGTCCTCCGCCGCGTCGCCCACGATCCACTCGAAGCCCGACGGGTCCGTGTCGCGCTCCCACAGGGCCGGGGTGTGCCGGTACACGGTGTTCAGGTCGCGGACCAGGTCGCGGACGCCCCGGTGGTCGGCCTCCGCCCCGTACGCCGGGTCGAGCAGCCACCAGTCCGGGCCGTGCGCCTCGGACCACTCCGCGCCCTGCGCGAACTCCTGGCCCATGAAGAGGAGTTGCTTGCCGGGGTGGGCCCACATGAAGGCCAGGTAGGCGCGCAGGTTGGCGCGCTGCTGCCACCAGTCGCCCGGCATCTTCGACACCAACGAGCGCTTGCCGTGCACCACTTCGTCGTGCGAGATCGGCAGCACGTAGTTCTCGCTGTACGCGTACACCATCGAGAACGTCATCTCGTGGTGGTGGTACTTGCGGTGCACCGGCTCATGGGCCATGTAGTCCAGCGAGTCGTGCATCCAGCCCATGTTCCACTTCAGGCCGAAGCCCAGGCCCCCGAAACCGCCGGGCCCCATGTGGTGCGTAGCGCGCGTCACGCCGTCCCAGGCCGTGGACTCCTCGGCGATGGTGACGACTCCTGGCACCCGCCGGTACACCGTCGCGTTCATCTCCTGGAGGAAGTCCACCGCGTCCAGGTTCTCCCGGCCGCCGTGCACGTTCGGCACCCACTGGCCCGGCTCGCGGGAGTAGTCGAGGTAGAGCATGGAGGCGACCGCGTCGACCCTGAGGCCGTCGATGTGGAACTCCTCGCACCAGTAGATGGCGTTCGCCACCAGGAAGTTGCGGACCTCCCGGCGGCCGTAGTCGAACTCCAGCGTCCCCCAGTCGGGGTGCGCGGCCCGCAGCGGGTCCTCGTGCTCGTACAGGGTGCGGCCGTCGAACTCGGCCAGGGCCCAGTCGTCGCGCGGGAAGTGCGCGGGCACCCAGTCCATCAGTACGCCGATGCCGGCCTGGTGGAGCGCGTCGACGAGGTACTTGAAGTCGTCGGGGGTGCCGAGGCGGGCGGTCGGTGCGTAGAAGCCGGTGACCTGGTAGCCCCAGGAGCCGCCGAAGGGGTGCTCGGCGACCGGCATCAGCTCGACGTGGGTGAAGCCCAGGTCCTTGACGTAGGCGGGGAGCTGCTCGGCGAGTTGACGGTACGTCAGTCCGGGCCGCCAGGAAGGGAGATGGATCTCGTAGACGGAGAAGGGGGCTTCGTGGGCGGGGGCACCCTCGGCGCGCCGGGCCAGCCACTCCCCGTCCTGCCACTCGTGGTGCGAGGCGTGGATGATCGAGGAGGTGTTGGGCGGGACCTCGGTGCGGCGGGCCAGCGGGTCCGCGCGCAGGGTCTTCGAGCCGTCGGGACGGGTGATCTCGAACTTGTACAGCTCGCCCTCGCCGACGCCGGGCACGAACAGCTCCCAGACACCGGTGGAGCCGAGCGAGCGCATCGCGAACGCCGAGGGGTCCCAGAAGTTGAAGGTGCCGGCCACGCGTACGCCGCGCGCGTTCGGCGCCCACACCGTGAAGCGGGTGCCGGGGACGCCCTGGTGGGTCATCGGCTGCGCGCCGAGCGCCGTCCACAGCTGCTCGTGCCGGCCCTCGCCGATCAGATGCAGGTCGAGATCGCCGAGCGCGGGCAGGAAGGCGTACGCGTCCGCGGTCTCCTGGACCGCCCCCTCGTACGTCACGAGCAGCCGGTAGTCCGGGACCTCCGTCAGCGGCAGCGCCCCGGAGAAGAACCCGTCACCGTCGTCGTGCAGCTCACCCCGCACGTCCCCGGCGACGACGCTCACGCCCAGCGCGTACGGCCGGAACACCCGGAACGCCACCCCACCGGGCACCGGATGCGCCCCCAGCACCGAGTGCGGATCATGATGACTCCCGGAGAGCAACCGCTCCCGATCGCCGTGGTCCAGCGCGGAGACCTGCGGCGGCGGAACGGGAGCGGGGGCGGGTACGTCAGGGGCTTGAGCGGCGGCAACAGGCTGTGCTGCGGCGGGCGTCTCGGGCGCCGGGGCGGAGACGGCGGCGTCACCCGTCCCGGGGGAGCCTCCCGCGGCAGCGAGGGGCCGCGCTGCCTCCGGCGGCGAGGCGGGGGTGGGGGCGGCCGGTTCGGCGGCGGCGGGGCCGGCGGTGACCGGTTCGGGGGCGGCTCCCGTGGCGGCGGCCGGCTCGGTGGTGGCTCGCGGGGAGGTGACGGATTCGGTGGCGGCTGCCGCGGCGGTGACCGGTTCGGTGGTGGCTCGCGGGGAGGTGACTGGTTCGGTGGTGTGTCCCACAGTGGGCGTCTCCGGGGGAGGGGCGGAGACAGCGGCGGCCGGTTCGGCGGCGGCGGGGCTGGTGGTGACCGGTTCGGTGGTGGCGGGGCTGGCGGTGACCGGTTCAGTGGTGGGTCCCGCGGCGGCGACCGGCTGTGCCGAGGGCTTCGTACCGGTCGTCTTCCGTGCCGCGAGCTTCTTGGCGGCCACCTTCTTCGCTGCGGTCTTCTTCGCCGTGACCTTCTTCGCGGCTGCCTTCTCTACGGCCGCCTTCTTGGCCGGTGCCTTCTCGGCGACCGTCTTTTCGGCGCCGGTCTTCTTCGCGGTGGCCTTCTTCGCGGCGGGCTTCTCCACCGGCGCCTCCTTGGCCAGCGCCTTCTTGGTGACGGCCCTTTCCGCACCTGCCTTCTTCGCGACGGGCTTCTCGGCGACGGCCTTCTCGGCGACGGCCTTTTTGGCGACCGCCTTCTTTACGACCGCCTTCTCGGCAGGGGCCTTTTTGGCGGCGGGCCGACGACCGGCGGGCTTCTCGGCGCCGGCCTTCTTCGCGACGGCCTTCTCGGCGACCGCCTTCTTGGCAGGGGCCTTCTTGGCGGCGCCGGCCTTCTTCGCGCCGACCTTCTTCGCCACGGCCTTCACCGCGTCGGCCGTCTCCGTGACCGCCTTCTCCGCAGCGGCCTTCACCGCACCAGTCTTGTCGGCACCGGATTTCCCCGCACCCGTCTTGTCGGCACCGGCCTTCCCCGCCCCTGACTTCCCCGCACCGGGGTTCTCCGCCCCGGTCTTCCCCGCACCGGGGTTCCCCGCCCCGGACTTCCCCACAGGCGGCGTCTTCGCTGAGGCCTTCTTGGTCACTGTCTTCTCCGCGGCCTTCTTCTTCGCAGTGTTCTTCGGTTCCGAACCGCTGGGGGTGGGCGGAGTCACAGGAGGAGCCTCCTCGGCGGGAGTCGGGTCGGTCAGATCAGGTCGGACGTCGCGTACCGCGCCACCGCGGCCATCGGCACCTGGAGCCAGTCCGGCCGGTGCCGGGCCTCGTAGACGACCTCGTAGATCGCCTTGTCGGTCTCGTACGCCCGCAACAGCACCGGATCGGTCCGTGGGTCCACCCCGCTGACCTCGGCGTATCCGGAACAGTACGCCGCCCGGCAGGCCTCGGCCCAGCCCGGCACCGGCAGGTCGGTCGAGTGGGCCGCGTAGTCGAAGGAGCGCAGCATCCCGGCGATGTCCCGGGCCGTCGGCTGCGGCAGCCGGCGTTCGGAGAGCGGCTTGGACGGCTCGCCCTCGAAGTCGATCAGCGACCAGTGCCCGGAGGCCGAGCGCAGACACTGCCCCAGGTGCAGGTCACCGTGGATGCGCTGCGCGGTCCAGGTGGTGCCCTCGGCGGCCAGATCCCCCAGCGCGGTGAACGCCGAGCGCAGACCGGACGCGTACGGCCGCAGCGCGGGAACCGCCTGCACGGCCGCCTCCAGCCGCTCGATCATGCCGTCGACCAGCAGCTGCATCTGCTGGTGGCCGAGCGTCACCGTCGGCAGGGCCCGGGCGAGCGCGGTGTGCACCTCGGCGGTGGCCCGCCCGAGGGCATGCGCCTCCGCGCTGAAGTCCTCTCCCTTGGCCAGCTCCCGCAGGGCCAGCTCCCAGCCGTCCGACGCGCCCTGCACAAAGGGCTGGAGCACTCCCAGGGTGTACGGCTCACCCGCGAGCTCCGCCCGCAGCCACCCCGTCGGCGCGGGCACCCGGGGGCAGCCCTCCCGGGCCAGCGCCAGCGGGAGCTCCAGGTCGGGGTTGACGCCGGGCACGATCCGGCGCAGCAGCTTCAGAATGAACGTATCTCCGAAGACGATCGACGAGTTGGACTGCTCGGCGGTCATCACCCGGGCCACCAGACCGTCCCGGATCTCCTGGTGCGGGTCCCGCTCGAAACGCAGCCCGCCGATCCGGGCTCCGGTGCGGATCGCCTCCAGGAGCAGTTCGGCGGGCAGCGGGTCGTGGAGGGCGTCGTACGCGGTACGGCCGCTGAGCGGGCCCTCCTCGACATGGCCGATCAGCGCGGGCGCCAGCCGGGGCGGCAGCGCCTCGCGCACGCCTATGAGGAGCTGGTAGCAGTCCCCGGGGTGCGACGGGGCGCCCACGGTCGACGGCTGGTGGGCGCGGACCAGCAGGTGGTACAGGCCGAGCTTGGCCGTGGGCGGCAGCAGTTCGGTGGCCGCCACCAGCGAGAACCCGGTGACCGGGCGTCCCTTGCCCGCGAACCAGCGCTGCCGCGGCAGCCACTCGCGCAGCAGTGGGTCGAGGGAGGCGAGGAGGCCGGGGCTTGTCGTGGCGGTGACGGCTTCCGACATGGTGGGGGCGTCCTTTCCCCGGGCTGGCTGGTCGGGGTGTTACTGATGCGTGCCCCGGGCGGGCCGGTGGAAACCGCCCCGCCCGGAGCCCGGTCGGCTAGGCCGCGTCCTTGCGCAGCCGGAACCAGTAGAAGCCGTGCCCGCCCAGGGTCAGCAAGTACGGCAGCTCACCGATGGCCGGGAACCGCACCCCGCCGAACAGCTCCACCGGGTGCCGGCCGTTGAAGGTGCTCAGGTCCAGTTCCGTCGGCTGCGCGAACCGGGAGAAGTTGTGCACGCACAGGACCAGGTCGTCCTCGTACTCCCTCAGGAACGCGATCACCGCCGGGTTCGACGACTGGAGCTCGGTGTAGGAGCCGAGGCCGAACGCCGGGTTCTGCTTGCGGATCTCGATCATGCGACGGGTCCAGTGCAGCAGCGACGAGGGCGACGACATCGACGCCTCGACGTTGGTGACCTGGTATCCGTAGACCGGGTCCATGATGGTCGGCAGGTACAGCCGCCCGGGGTCACTGGACGAAAAACCCGCGTTACGGTCCGGTGTCCACTGCATGGGCGTGCGGACGGCGTCGCGGTCGCCGAGCCAGATGTTGTCGCCCATGCCGATCTCGTCGCCGTAGTAGAGGATCGGCGAGCCGGGCAGGGACAGCAGGAGAGCGGTGAAGAGCTCGATCTGGTTGCGGTCGTTGTCGAGCAGGGGGGCCAGACGCCGCCTGATGCCGATGTTGGCGCGCATCCGCGGGTCCTTGGCGTACTCGGCCCACATGTAGTCGCGTTCCTCGTCGGTGACCATTTCGAGGGTCAGCTCGTCGTGGTTGCGCAGGAAGATGCCCCACTGGCAGCCGGACGGGATCGCGGGGGTCTTGGCGAGGATCTCGGAGACCGGGTAGCGGGACTCGCGGCGCACCGCCATGAAGATGCGGGGCATGACCGGGAAGTGGAAGGCCATGTGGCACTCGTCGCCGCCGGACTCGTAGTCGCCGAAGTAGTCGACGACGTCCTCAGGCCACTGGTTCGCCTCCGCCAGGATCACCGTGTCCGGGTAGGACGCGTCGATCTCCTTGCGGACCCGCTTGAGGAACTCATGGGTTGCCGGAAGGTTTTCGCAGTTGGTGCCTTCCTGCTGGTACAGGTATGGCACGGCGTCGAGCCGGAAGCCGTCGATGCCCAGGTCCAGCCAGAACCGCAGCGCGGAGATCATCTCCTCCTGCACGGCCGGGTTCTCGTAGTTGAGGTCCGGCTGGTGGGAGAAGAAGCGGTGCCAGAAGTACTGCTTGCGGACCGGGTCGAAGGTCCAGTTGGAGGCCTCGGTGTCGACGAAGATGATCCGGGCGTCCTGGAACTGCTTGTCGTCGTCCGCCCACACGTAGTAGTCGCCGTAGGGGCCGTCGGGGTTGGCGCGGGACTCCTGGAACCACGGGTGCTGGTCGCTGGTGTGGTTCATGACGAAGTCGATGATGACGCGCATGCCGCGCTGGTGGGCGGCGTCGACGAACTCCACGAAGTCGGCGAGGTCACCGAACTCCGGCAGGACGGCGGTGTAGTCGGAGACGTCGTAACCGCCGTCCCGGAGCGGTGACTTGAAGAACGGCGGCAGCCACAGGCAGTCGACGCCCAGCCATTGCAGGTAGTCCAGTTTGGCGGTCAGGCCCTTGAGGTCGCCGACACCGTCGCCGTTGCTGTCCTGGAAGGAACGGACCAGCACCTCGTAGAAGACGGCCCGCTTGAACCAGTCGGGGTCGCGGTCCTTGGCGGGGGTGTCCTCGAAGGTGTCGTGGACGGGCTCGTTGACGATCATGTTGTGGGTGACCCTCCGATCTGCGGGGTGGACGGTCGCAGGACGGTCAGGATGTGCGCGGGGCGAGTGCCCGGTTCGAGACGCACGTAGTTCGCCCTGCCCCAGTGATAGGTCTCACCGGTGAGCTCGTCGCGCACCGGCACCGACTCGTGCCATTCCAGGCCGAGTTGTGGCATGTCCAACGAGACCGTGGCCTCCTGGGTGTGGTGCGGGTCGAGGTTCACGACCACCAGAACCGTGTTCGAGCCGCTCCGCTTCGAGTACGCGATCACCTCGTCCTTGTCCGCGTGGTGGAAGTGGAGGTCGCGCAGCTGCCGTAGGGCCGGACTGTCCCGCCGGATGGTGTTGAGCCGGGTGATCAGGGGGGCGAGGCTGTCGGGGGTGTCCCAGTCGCGGGCCTTGAGTTGGTACTTCTCCGAGTCGAGGTATTCCTCGCTGCCCTCGCGCAGCGGGGTGTGCTCGGCCAGCTCGTAGCCGGAGTAGATGCCCCAGGTCGGCGATAGGGTCGCGGCCAGCACCGCGCGCAGCGCGAACGCGGGCCGGCCGCCGTGCTGGAGGAAGGCGTGCAGGATGTCGGGGGTGTTGGCGAAGAAGTTCGGCCGCATGTAGGAGGCCGCCTCACCCGACAGTTCCGTCAGATAGTCGGTGAGCTCTTCCTTGGTGGTGCGCCAGGTGAAGTACGTGTACGACTGCTGGAAGCCGATCTGGGCCAGGGTGTGCATCATCGCCGGGCGGGTGAACGCCTCCGCCAGGAAGATCACGTCCGGGTCGGTGGCGTTGATGTCACCGATCACCCGCTCCCAGAACACGACCGGCTTGGTGTGCGGGTTGTCCACCCGGAAGATCCGCACCCCGTGGTCCATCCAGTGCCGCAAAACCCTCGTGGTTTCCGCGATCAGGCCGTCCATGTCCGCGTCGAAGGCGATGGGGTAGATGTCCTGGTACTTCTTCGGCGGGTTCTCGGCGTAGGCGATGGTGCCGTCGGGGCGGTGGTGGAACCACTCCGGGTGCTTGTGGACCCAGGGGTGGTCCGGGGAGCACTGAAGGGCGAAGTCCAGCGCGATCTCCAGGCCCTGTGCGGCGGCCTGCTGCACGAACCAGTCGAAGTCCTCGATCGTGCCCAGATCCGGGTGCACCGCGTCATGGCCGCCCTCCGGCGAGCCGATCGCCCAG
>NZ_JBHUXV010000167.1:0-16852 GCF_042669125.1 Streptomyces sp. NPDC057253
GCTCATGGGTCCCATTCTCAGCCGGTCCAGCGACATCCAGCCCGTCCGGCGTTTGAGGACGAGGCCCTTCGGGCCGATGGGGGTCTGGGGGCGCAGCCCCCAGGGACACCAGCCCCCACCGACCCGAGGCGAACCAGAACCGTCAGCTCAGCGACTTCAGCGCCACCGCGTCATACGGCTGAAGCTCCTCGAACCGCCCCGCAAGCACCTTCGCAGCCCACTGCGGATCCTGAAGCAGCGCCCGCCCCACGGCCACCATGTCGTACTCCTCGCGCTCCAGCGCGTCGAGCAGGTCGTCGATCCCCTTGACCGGCGACCCCTCACCCATGAACCCACGGATGAAGTCGCCGTCGAGCCCGACCGACCCGACCGTGATCGTCGTCCTGCCGGTCAGCTTCTTCGTCCAGCCGGCCAGATTGAGGTCGGACCCGTCGAACTCCGGCAGCCAGTAACGGCGCGTGGAGGCGTGGAACGCGTCCACACCCGCGGCGGCCAGCGGCGCGAGGATCGCCTCCAGCTCCTCCGGCGTCTCCGCGAGCCGCGCCTTGTACGCCTCCTGCTTCCACTGCGAGTACCGGAAGATGATCGGGAACTCGGGCGACACCGTCTCCCGTACGGCCGCCACGATCTCCGCCGCGAACTTCGTACGGGCGACCGCGTCACCGCCGTAGGAGTCGCCGCGCCGGTTCGTGCCCGCCCACAGGAACTGGTCGAGGAGGTAGCCGTGGGCGCCGTGCAGCTCCACGCCGTCGAAGCCGATGCGCTCCGCGGCGGCCGCGGCCTGGGCGAACGCGCCGATGACGTCGTCCAGGTCGAGCTGGGTCATCGCCTTGCCGGTGGGCTCGTCGGCGCCGATGCGCAGGCCGGAGGGGCCGACCGCGGGGGCGTCGGCGTAGGGCGCCTCGCCCTGGTTGCGGACCATGCCGATGTGCCACAGCTGCGGCACGATGGTGCCGCCCGCCGCGTGCACCTGCTCGGCGACCTTCGCCCAGCCGGCCAGCTGCTCCTCGCCGTGGAACCGCGGGACGCGGTCACTGTTCCCGGCCGACTCGTGGCCCACGTAGGTGCCCTCGGTGACGATGAGACCGACTCCGGCGGCCGCGCGGCGGGAGTAGTACGACGCCACGTCCTCGCCGGGGACGCCGCCCGGGGAGAACATGCGGGTCATGGGCGCCATGGCGATGCGGTTCGGGACGGTCAGGCCGTTGATGTGGACCGGGCGGGAGAGGATCTCGGCGGCGCGGGAGGCGGCCGGGGTGGTGGCGGGGGCGGTCACGCGGGCACTCCTGAGGGGCGGGCGACAGGCGGGATACCCGTCGGTATGTGCAAGCTACATAAGCGCCAACCGTCTCACCCACCCCGCACATCCCGAACGGCCTGTGATCCCGGCCACCGACATGACAGAAGCCCGCCCCACCGGAGTGGGACGGGCTTCTCGCGGAGCGCTGGGCAGGCCTTGCACCTGCATCTCCCCACAGGAAGCGGGGCGTCTTTCCTTGGACTACCAACGCGTAGTCGACCGACGGGAGTTCACGTCGGGCGGCTCGTGATCAAGCATACCGCAGTCACGGGGTGCCCAAGACCAAGGGGCGGCACCCCCTGCTGAGCAGGAAGTGCCGCCCCCGGCAAGGACGTTGATCAGTCGGGGACCGATCAGAAGTCCATGTCACCGCCCGGCATACCGCCACCGGCGGGCGCGGCGGCCTTCTCCGGCTTGTCGGCGATGACGGCCTCGGTGGTGAGGAAGAGCGCGGCGATGGAGGCGGCGTTCTGCAGAGCGGAGCGCGTGACCTTCGCCGGGTCGATGATGCCTTCCTTGACCAGGTCGACGTACTCACCGGTCGCGGCGTTCAGGCCGTGACCCGGGGTGAGGTTGCGGACCTTCTCCACCACGACGCCGCCCTCGAGGCCGGCGTTGACGGCGATCTGCTTCAGCGGGGCCTCCAGGGCGAGCTTGACGGCGGCAGCGCCGGTCGCCTCGTCACCCTCCAGCTCCAGCTTCTCGAAGACACCGGAGGCCTGGAGCAGGGCCACGCCACCACCGGCGACGATGCCCTCCTCGACGGCCGCCTTGGCGTTGCGCACGGCGTCCTCGATGCGGTGCTTGCGCTCCTTGAGCTCGACCTCGGTCGCGGCACCGGCCTTGATGACGGCGACGCCACCGGCGAGCTTGGCCAGGCGCTCCTGGAGCTTCTCGCGGTCGTAGTCCGAGTCGCTGTTCTCGATCTCGGCGCGGATCTGGTTCACGCGGCCCTGCACCTGGTCCGAGGAACCGGCACCGTCCACGATGGTGGTCTCGTCCTTGGTGACGACGACCTTGCGGGCGCGGCCCAGGAGGTCCAGGGTCGCGTTCTCCAGCTTGAGGCCGACCTCCTCGGAGATGACCTCGCCGCCCGTGAGGATGGCGATGTCGCCGAGCATGGCCTTGCGGCGGTCACCGAAGCCCGGGGCCTTGACGGCGACGGACTTGAAGGTGCCGCGGATCTTGTTGACGACCAGGGTCGACAGGGCCTCGCCCTCGACGTCCTCGGCGATGATCAGCAGCGGCTTGCCCGACTGCATGACCTTCTCCAGGAGCGGGAGCAGGTCCTTGACGGAGCCGATCTTGGAGTTGGCGATCAGGATGTACGGGTCGTCGAGCGACGCCTCCATCCGCTCCATGTCGGTGGCGAAGTACGCCGAGATGTAGCCCTTGTCGAAGCGCATACCCTCGGTGAGCTCCAGCTCCAGACCGAAGGTCTGGGACTCCTCGACGGTGATGACGCCTTCCTTGCCGACCTTGTCCATGGCCTCGGCGATGAGCTCGCCGATCTGGGTGTCGGCGGCGGAGATGGAGGCCGTGGAGGCGATCTGCTCCTTGGTCTCGACATCCTTGGCCTGCTCAAGGAGAGCGGCGGAGACGGCCTCGACGGCCTTCTCGATACCGCGCTTGAGGGCCATCGGGTTGGCGCCGGCGGCTACGTTGCGCAGGCCTTCCTTGACGAGGGCCTGGGCGAGCACGGTCGCGGTGGTCGTACCGTCACCGGCGACGTCGTCCGTCTTCTTGGCGACTTCCTTGACCAGCTCGGCGCCGATCTTCTCGTACGGGTCCTCGAGCTCGATCTCCTTGGCGATGGAGACACCATCGTTGGTGATCGTGGGGGCGCCCCACTTCTTCTCGAGGACGACGTTGCGGCCCTTGGGGCCGAGCGTCACCTTGACGGCGTCCGCGAGCTGGTTCATGCCGCGCTCGAGGCCGCGCCGCGCCTCCTCGTCGAACGCGATGATCTTGGCCATGTGAAGTGGTCCCTCCAGGACTGGGGGTGATTCCTTCGGACCGCGCCCGCGCCCGCGACGGACGGCTCGCCGGCCTGTGGATCCTTGCCCCACTAGGCCTGCGGGCCTCACCGACCCGGTCCATCTTTGTCACTCTCACCTTCAGAGTGCTAACGCCAATGATTAGCACTCGGCCTGGTCGAGTGCAAGCGCCTCCCGAAGACCGGGCCGGGTTCGCTCACGCGGGCGCGGACCGGCGAGGGCCGCCCCGCGCAGCTCCCGGCACCCGGATCGCGCACCCCGGAGGCGACGGTTTCGGCGGTCGGGCGGCTACCGGCCGGTGGGGGCCGAGCGCGCAGTTCCCCGCGCCCCTGGGGAGGTTGCAGCGGCCCGGCACCAAGGGCGCGCAGAGGCGCGAGGAACTGCGCAAACCGCCCCACCGGCCCCGCAGACGAACACGAACCCCCGCACACACCCAGGGGCGCGGGGAACTGCGCAAAACGCCCGCCCCCACCGGCCCCGCAGACGAACACGAACCCGCACCGACCCCGCCCAACCGCCGGAGGCACAGGCACATACCGAAGGGCCCGTACCCATGACTCCCCATGGGGTACGAGCCCTTCAGTGAAGAAAAGAAGAACGACGCTGTTGTTACCCGGCGCGTGCTTCAGCCAGTCGCGAGACGGACCATGTCCGCCTGCGGCCCCTTCTGACCCTGCGAGATCTCGAACTCGACCCGCTGGCCCTCTTCAAGGGTGCGGTAACCGTCCATCTGGATCGCGCTGTAGTGGACGAATACATCCGCACCACCGTCGACCGCGATGAAGCCGTACCCCTTCTCCGCGTTGAACCACTTGACGGTGCCCTGAGCCATGCCTAACTCCCCTATTACTGGCCCTTGCACGGACCCGCACTTCGCGGATCCGGGTCAGACCTCACCCCCCACATGGTTGGGGGCGTGCGCCGGAACGCGTCGACCGCGGCTGAATGTATCTGTCCAACTGCCGTCTGCAACAGGTCAATCGGACGAGAATTCTGGACGGAAGGGGTCCGGAATGTAGTGAGAATTCGCCTGAATTCGGGGCAAGTCGGGCCCCATAAAGCACGCATAAGGCACATAAGACGCGCACACTTTGGCTACTTCTCATCGCACGTGGAGCGAGAACTCATATGCATGCGGCAAGGAGAAAGCCGCTGCTTCCCCAACTGTACCGCGCTCAACCATAGAGAATTGCCCCCTCCGCTTCTCTCACGGAGGGGGCAATCGGATGAACACTCGGTCATCACTATTACCGAAGGTAATGACCAGTCATACGGTCACCCGCCGGCGACCGCCGGGATGATCGAGACCCCGGCCCCGTCCGGCGTCGCCGTCTCCAGCCCCTGCTCGAAGCGCACGTCGTCGTCATTCACGTACACATTGACGAACCGCCGCAGCTTGCCCTGGTCGTCGAGAACCCGGGCGGCGATACCGGTGTGGTTCTTCTCCAGATCGGCGATGACCTCGGCCAGGGTCCCACCCTCGGCGGTCACCTCGGCCTGCCCGCCGGTGTAGGTGCGCAGGATGGTAGGGATACGGACGGAAACACTCATGTTCAGGACCTCCGGTCAGGTAGTCGCCCTGGGGGCGCGGGGCTGTATCGATATGCGGCTCCGCCGCGTGGGCGCGACCAGCCCCCACGGACCCGCCGCCGCACAGCGACCTGCTTATGCGAGACCAGCCTCGCGGAACGAATCAAGGTTGGGACGGATCGTGGCGGTAAGACCCGTACCCGCCACCGCGTCCAGCGTCTTCAGACCATCCCCGGTGTTCAGCACAACGGTCGTCAGCGAGGGATCCAGCAGACCGCTCTCGATCAGCTTCTTCGCCACCCCCACGGTCACCCCACCGGCGGTCTCCGCAAAGATCCCCTCCGTACGCGCAAGCAGCTTGATCGCCTCGACGACCTGCTCGTCGTTCACATCCTCCACCGCACCCCCCGTACGCCGGGCGATGTCCAGCACATACGGCCCGTCGGCCGGGTTCCCGATCGCCAGCGACTTGGCGATGGTGTTCGGCTTCTGCGGCCGTACGACGTCATGGCCCGCCTTGTACGCCACCGACACCGGCGAGCAGCCCTCCGCCTGCGCCCCGAAGATCTTGTACGGCTTGTCCTCGACGAGCCCGAGCTTGATCAGCTCCTGGAGCCCCTTGTCGATCTTCGTGAGCTGGGAGCCGGAGGCGATCGGCACGACCAGCTGGTCCGGGAGCTTCCAGCCCAGCTGCTCGCAGATCTCGTACGCCAGCGTCTTGGAGCCCTCGGCGTAGTACGGCCGCAGGTTGACGTTGACGAAGCCCCAGCCCTCGCCGGCCGGGTCGCCGATCAGCTCGGAGCAGAAGCGGTTCACGTCGTCGTAGTTGCCCTCGATGCCGACGAGCTCGCCGCCGTAGATCGCGGCCATGACGACCTTGCCCTGCTCCAGGTCGTGCGGGATGAACACGCACGAGCGGAAGCCGGCCCGGGCGGCGGCGGCACCGACCGCACCCGCGAGGTTGCCGGTCGAGGAACAGGAGAGAGTGGTGAAGCCGAACGCGCGCGCCGCCTCCAGGGCCTGCGCGACGACGCGGTCCTTGAAGGAGTGCGTCGGGTTGCCGGAGTCGTCCTTGATGTACAGGCCGCCGGTGACGCCGAGCTCGCGGGCGAGGTTGTCGGCCTTGACGAGCTGGGTCCAGCCGGGGTTGATGTTGGGCTTGTCCGCCACGTCCGCCGGCACGGGCAGCAGCGGGGCGTAGCGCCAGATGTTCGCGGGTCCCGCCTCGATCTGCTTGCGGAGCTCCTCGGTGTCGTAGGCCGAGAAGTCGTACGCGATCTCGAGCGGGCCGAAACACTCCTCGCAGGCGAAGACCGGGCCCAGCGGGACGCGGTGGCCGCACTCGCGGCAGCTCAGTGCCGCGGCGGGACCCAGGTCGACGGAGTTCGTGGTGCTTGCAACAGTCTGCGCAGCCATGGAGGCGAGGCCCTTTCTCCTCATCTTCCTCACGACGCGTTTCGCCGTGAGACGGATTTGGCACCTTCCCTAGCCGGGAGCCTCGCGAAATGATCAACGGTGATCTACGAGAACCGACTGGAGGGTTGCCGGGGCTTCATCGGGCCGTATCCCTCTGCCCCTCTGGATGAGCGGTATGAAGTTGTGTCGGCGGGCCTGCCAGGACATGCGATGGTCACCCGCGTTGTTCAAGACTGTAACCGACAACCAGGACAGTTGAGATAGGCCGTCCGAACCGCGAGACGGATCACACGGATCACACACGAAGGAGCCGCCTACGTGCTGGAAGAAGTCGAGCGCTGGCTGAGCACCCGCTCCTGGTCGGTGACCGATCGCCCGCTCCACCAGATCATGGCCGCCAAGCAGCGCACCGGGCAGACGGTCAGTGTCGTGCTGCCCGCGCTCAACGAGGAGGAGACGGTCGGTGACATCGTCTCCGTGATACGTCACGACCTCGTGAAGCAGGTGCCGCTGGTCGACGAGATCGTCGTCGTCGACTCGGGGTCCACGGACCGCACCTCCGAGGTCGCCGCCGCGGCCGGCGCCGTCGTGGTGCACCGCGACGAGATACTGCCCCGGCTGCCCGCCCTCCCCGGCAAGGGCGAGGTGCTGTGGCGCTCCCTGCTGGCCACCCGCGGGGACATCGTCTGTTTCATCGACGCCGACCTGAAGGAGTTCTCCTCGGACTTCGTCTCCGGCATCGTCGGCCCGCTGCTCACCGACCCCGAGGTCGACCTGGTCAAGGGCATGTACGACCGTCCCCTGGGCGGCGCCGCGGGTCAGGGCGGCCGGGTCACCGAGCTCATGGCGCGCCCGCTGCTGAACATGCACTGGCCGCAGCTGGCCGGTTTCGTCCAGCCGCTGGGCGGCGAGTACGCGGCCCGCCGCAGCCTCCTCGAACAGCTCCCCTTCCCGGTCGGGTACGGCGTCGAGCTGGGCATGCTGGTCGACGCGCTGCACCTGGTGGGCCTGGACGCCCTCGCCCAGGTCGACGTCGGCGTCCGCAAGCACCGTCACCAGGACGGCCAGGCACTGGGCCGGATGTCGGCGGCGATCTACCGCACGGCCCAGCTCAGGCTGGCCCGCGGCCACATGATCCGCCCGTCCCTGACCCAGTTCGAACGCGGCGAGGACGGCTTCGAGCCCCGCACGTACTCGGTGGACACGGAGGAACGCCCACCGATGACGGAAATCCCGGAGTACATGAAACGAAGGGCTGCGTAGACCTACCAGGGGCGCGGGGAACTGCGCGCCCAGCCCCCACCGACCCGCAGCCGACCACGCACCCACGGGAACGTTTGAGCGGTTGCACCCCGGGCTAGATGTCGAGTCATGGCTCCCTCGCACAACGCCAACGTACTGGTCGCATCCAACAGAGGCCCCGTCTCGTACGAGGTCCAGGAGAACGGCGAGCTCAACGCCAAGCGCGGCGGCGGCGGCCTGGTCTCCGGCCTGTCCGCGATCGGCCCCGACGCCGGCGCCCTGTGGGTCTGCTCGGCCCTGTCCGACGGCGACCGCGAAGCAGTCGCCCAGGGCGTCGGCGAGGACGGCGTGCGGATGCTCGCGATCCCGGCCGACGTGCACGCGGACGCGTACAACGGCATCGCCAACTCGGTCCTCTGGTTCGTCCACCACCTGCTCTACCAGACCCCGCTGGAGCCGGTCTTCGACGCGGAGTTCCGGCGCCGGTGGGCGTCGTACGAGACGTACAACCGCGCCTTCGCCGAGGCGCTGGCGCAGGAGGCGGCCGAGGGGGCGGCGGTCCTGGTGCAGGACTACCACCTGTGCCTGGTGCCGGGGATGCTCCGCGAGCTCCGCCCGGACCTGCGGATCAGCCACTTCTCGCACACGCCGTGGGCGCCGGTGGACTACTTCCGGATGCTCCCGGACGACATCGCGGCGCAGCTGCTGCGGGGCATGCTCGGCGCCGACCGGCTCGGTTTCCTCACCCGCCGGTGGGCGGACGCCTTCACGGCCTGCGCCACGGAGTTCGCGGGCGGGCTCGGGGACACGCAGGTCGGCGTGCACGGGCTGGGCGCCGACGCGGACTTCCTGCGCGAGCGTTCGCACGCGGCCGACGTCGAGGAACGGATCGTCGGTCTGCGCGAGGAGATCGGGGCCGGCCGGAAGACGATCGTGCGGGTGGACCGGACCGAGCTGTCGAAGAACATCGTGCGCGGGCTGCTGGCGTACCGGCGGCTGCTGGAGTCGCGGCCCGAGTGGCGGGAGCGGGTCGTGCACGTGGCGTTCGCGTATCCGTCCCGGCAGGATCTCGCGGTGTACCGGGACTACACGGCCGAGGTGCAGCGGGTGGCGGAGGAGATCAACTCCTCGTACGGCACGCCCGGCTGGACCCCGGTCGTGCTGCACGTCAAGGACGACTTCGCGCGCTCGCTCGCCGCGTACCGGCTGGCCGACGTGGCCCTGGTCAACCCGATCCGGGACGGCATGAACCTGGTCGCGAAGGAGGTGCCGGTGGTCTCCGACGAGGGGTGCGCGCTGGTGCTGTCGCGGGAGGCCGGGGCGTACGAGGAGCTGGGCGACGACGCGATCACGGTCAACCCCTACGACGTGGAGCAGACGGCGGCGGCCCTGCACGAGGCCCTGACCCTGCCGGCCCACGACCGCGCCGAACGCGCGAAGCGGCTGGCCGCGGCGGCCACGGCCCTCCCTCCGGCCCAGTGGTTCCTGGACCAGTTGAACGCGCTGAAGGCGCTGGACGCATGAGCCTGCCGACGCCCAGCACGCCCGCCGGCCGCGACGGTCTCCGGGCGCTCCTGTCGCACCCGCGGGGCGCGGTGATCGGGCTGGACTTCGACGGGACGCTCGCGCCGATCGTGGCGGACCCGGAGCGGGCGCGGGCGCATCCCGAGGCGGTGTCGGTGCTGGCCGCGCTGGCCCCGAAGGTGGCGTCCGTGGCGGTGATCACGGGCCGCCCGGCCGAGGTCGCGGTGCGCCACGGCGGCTTCGCGGGCGTCGCCGGTCTGGAGCATCTGACCGTCCTCGGCCACTACGGCGCGGAGCGCTGGGACGCGGCCACGGGTGAGATCACGGCACCGGAACCGCACCCGGGTGTGGCGGCGGTCCGCGCCGAGCTGCCGGCCCTCCTCGACGGCACCGGCGCCTGGATCGAGGAGAAGGGCGGCCGGGCGGTGGCCGTCCACACCCGCCGGGCCCCGGACCCGCAGGTCGCTTTCGACGCCCTCCGCACCCCCCTCACCGACCTGGCGCTCCGGCACGGCCTGATCGTCGAACCCGGCCGGCTGGTCCTGGAACTGCGTCCCCCGGGCATGGACAAGGGCGTGGCCCTGCTGGCCCACGTCCGCGAGCTGTCCGCCACCTCCGTCCTCTACGGCGGCGACGACCTCGGCGACCTCCCGGCCTTCTCCACGGTCGAGGACCTGCGCACCACCGGCACCCCCGGCCTCCTGGTGTGCAGCGGCAGCGACGAGGTCACAGAACTCCGCAAACGAGCCGACCTGGTGGTCGACGGCCCCGAAGGCGTGGTGAACCTCCTCCGCACGCTGGCGACCCGACTCGCCTGACCCGAGCGCGCGCCGAACCACCCACCCTCCACCACCGCGAGCCTCCCGGCCTCCCGGCCCACGACCGACCGTCACCGGACCGGCTCGGCCGACGGCAGGCTGCGGTCCGTCGGCCCAGCGGATGGGAACGCCTGGTCGGTCCGGCGCCTCCGGCCGACAGGCTGCGGGCCGCCCGGCCCAGCCGATGGGAACGCCTGGTCGGTCCGGCGCCTCCGGCCGACAGGCTGCGGGCCGCCCGGCCCAGCCGATGGGAGCGCCTGCTCGGGCCCGGCTCGCCGGCAGCGTCCCAACGCCCGATCGCCCACCGCACCAGCTCACCCCGGGCACGGGCTCGCCCAGGACACCGGTCCGCAGCCCTCGCCCAGGCCCACCGGCACCCGTCCCGCCGCCGGAGGCTACCGCTCGGAGCGGCGGGCCTCCCGCACTCTCCGTAGGCGGTTCACCGTCACCGGGTCGAAGGCCAGGGCGCGTTCGTCGTCCAGGAGGGCGTTGAGGAGCTGGTAGTAGCGGACCGGCGCCAGGCCCAGCTCCTCGCGTATCGCGCGCTCCTTCGCGCCGGGGCCGGAAAAGCCGCGGCGCTCCAGGGCGAGGACGTCCCGCTCCCTGCGGTCCAGCTCCGGTTGCTCCATGCCGAAAACCGTAACCCCCGCCACTGACAGCGCGACTACTCCGCGTTCTGGGCGGTGAGCTGGAGCTCCCGCAGCACGTTCTCGGGGCTCCCGCCGGAGCTCACCGCCGACCCGATCCGCTTCTTCACGGCCGCGCTGACCGACGCCCACGACGTCTTGCCCACCGGCGGCAGCTCGGAGGCGGGCAGCGCGTTGAGGAAGGGCTTCAGGTCGGCGTCACGGGAGGCCCGGCTCATCGCGGTGGACGCGGAGTTGGTCACCGGCAGCAGGTCGTACTCCCGCGAGAACGCGAGCACGTTCTTCTCGCTGTACACGAAGTCGAGGAAGTCCCCCACCTGCTCGGCGTGGCCGTTCTGCTTGAAGGCCATCATCCAGTCGGCGACGCCCATGGAGTTCCTGGTCGGCCCCTCGGCCCCCGGCATGGGCACCATCCCGAACTTCACCCCCTTCGCGGCGGCGATCTTCATCAGCGAGGGATGCCCGTTGAGCATGCCGACGTCCCCTGCGGCGAACGCCGAGAAGGCCGCGGCCCGGTTGAGGTTCTCCGGCGCGACGGGCCCGGTCAGCCCCTTGTCGACGAGGTCGTCCTTGAGCCAGGTCAGCGTCGCGACGTTCTCCTCGGAGTCGATGCCGTACGTCCCGACGGAGTCGATGTAGCCGCCGCCCCCGCTCAGCAGCCACTGCATGGTCTCGGCCTGCGCCTCCTCCGGGCCGAGCGGCAGCGCGTACGGGTACTTCACCCCGTCCGCCTTGAGCGCCTCGGCGTCGGTGGCCAGCTGCTTCCACGTCTTCGGCGGGGTGAGCCCGGCGTCGGCGAAGAGGGCCTTGTTGTAGAAGAGGAGCCGGGTGGACGCGGCGAACGGCATCCCGTACTGCATCCCGTTGATCCGCCCGGCGGCACCGAGCTGTGCGACGAAGTCGGCCTGTTCGCGGATGCCGATCAGGTCGTCGGCCTTGTAGAGCAGTCCCTTGTCCGCGTAGTCGGCGTACGCACCGATCTGCGCCATGTCGGGCGCCTTCCCGGCAGCCACGAGCTCCTTGACCTCGCGGTCGACGTCGGTCCACGAGTACACGCTGACGTCGATCTTCACGCCGGAGTGCTTCGCCTCGTACTCCTTGACGAGCTGGTCCCAGTACTTCCGGGAGCTGTTGGCCGCGCTGTCGCCGTAGTCGGCGGCGACCAGTCTCAGCGTCACCTCGTCCGATCCGCCGCCCAGCCCGCAGCCCCCCAGCACCGCCGTCATGCCCAGTGCGGACACCGCCGCGATCGTTCCCGTCCTTCGCCGCCGCACCGACAACCGCCCCATACTCACGTTCGAAACTTTCGAAAAGTCATACATATCTCAGACCTTAGGTCTACACCACGTAAGTGGACTAGACCTCTTGCGGGTACAAGGGCCACACTGTCCCCCGTGAGACATGTCATCGCCCTCGACGTGGGCGGCACCGGGATGAAGGCGGCCTTGGTCGGCGCGGGCGGCGAGCTGCTGCACCGGGCCCGCCGCGCGACCGGCCGCGAGCGCGGACCGGACGCGGTGGTCGACGGCATCCTCGACTTCGCCGCCGAGCTGCGCGCGTACGGCACCGAGCACCTCGGCGCCCCCGCGCTCGCCGCCGGCGTCGCCGTCCCCGGCATCGTCGACGAGGAGCACGGCGTCGCCGCCTACTCCGCCAACCTCGGCTGGCGGGACGTCCCGCTGCGGAGGCTGCTCACCGACCGCCTCGGCGGCGCCCCCGTCGCCCTCGGCCACGACGTGCGCACCGGCGGCCTGGCGGAGGGCCGCATCGGCGCGGGCCAGGGCGCCGACCGCTACCTCTTCGTCGCCCTCGGCACCGGCATCGCGGGCGCGATCGGCATCGCGGGCCGGGTGGAGGCGGGTGCGCACGGCTTCGCGGGCGAGATCGGCCACGTCGTCGTACGGCCCCGCGGCACCCCCTGCCCCTGCGGCCAGCGCGGCTGCCTGGAGCGGTACGCCTCCGCGGCCGCGGTCAGCGAGGCCTGGGCCGCGGTCACCGGGAACCCGGAGGCGGACGCGGCGGACTGCGCGCGGGCCGTGGACGCCGAGGACCCGAAGGCCCGGGAGATCTGGCAGCACGCCGTGGACACCCTGGCCGACGGCCTGATCACCGCCCTCACCCTCCTGGACCCCCGCACCCTGATCATCGGTGGCGGCCTGGCAGAGGCGGGGGAAACCTTGTTCACACCCTTGAGGGAAGCAGTGCGGCAGCGGATCACCTTCCAGAAACCCCCGACGATCGTCCCCGCGGCACTGGGCGACACGGCGGGCTGCCTGGGTGCCGGCCTCCTGGCCTGGGACCTCCTCGACAAGACGACCAGTTCGGAGGCAACTCGCTGATGGCAGCCCACCCAGGGGCGCGGGACAGCGCTGAATTTGCGGCTACCGCCGCGCGGGCGCGACCAGCCACAACGCACCCGCACCCCGCAACCGGCAAGACGCCCCTCGTCCTGTCCGGCGCCACGGTCGTCCTCCCCACAGGCCCGGTCAAGAACGGCCAGGTGGTCATCGAGGGCCCCCGCATCACCGCCACCGCCCCAGATAACGCCCACGTACTGGACGTCAAAGACCACTACCTAGTCCCCGGCTTCATCGACCTGCACAACCACGGCGGCGGCGGAGCCTCCTTCACCTCAGGCACCCCCGAGGAGATCCTCAAGGGCATCCACACCCACCGGATCCACGGCACCACCACCCTCGTCGCCTCCACCGTCACCGGCGACATGGACTTCCTCGCCCAACGAGCCGGCCTCCTCTCCGAACTCGCCGAACAGGGCGACATCGCCGGCATCCACTTCGAGGGCCCGTTCATCTCCCCCTGCCGCAAGGGCGCGCACTCCGAGGCACTTCTGCGCGACCCCGACCCCGCCGAGGTCCGCAAGCTGATCGACTCGGCGCGCGGACAGGCGAGGATGCTCACCCTCGCCACCGAACTCCCCGGCGGTGTCGACTCGGTACGCCTCCTCGCCGAGCACGGGGTCATCGCGGCGATCGGCCACACGGACGCGACCTACGAGCAGACGGTCGAGGCGATCGACGCGGGCGCGACCGTGGCCACCCATCTCTTCAACGCGATGCCGACCCTCGGCCACCGCACTCCCGGCCCGATCGCCGCCCTCCTGGAGGACGAGCGCATCACGGTCGAGCTCATCAACGACGGCACGCATCTGCACCCGGCCGCGCTGCAACTGGCGTTCCATCACGCGCGTTCGCAGCGGGTCGCGTTCATCACCGACGCCATGGACGCGGCGGGGTTCGGCGACGGCCGTTACATGCTCGGCCCCCTGGAGGTCGAGGTCAGCGAAGGCGTCGCCCGCCTCGCGGAGAGCGGTACGATCGCCGGCTCGACGCTGACCCTGGACCGCGCGTTCAAGCGGGCGGTGACCGTCGACGGGCTCCCCGTCGAGGACGTGGTCGCCGCGATCTCCGCCAACCCGGCCCGGCTGCTCGGGATGGCCGACCGGATCGGTTCCCTGGAGCCGGGCAAGGACGCCGACCTGGTCCTCCTCGACCATCAATTCGACCTCAAGGGAGTCATGCGCCGGGGTGAATGGGTGGTCGATCCCCAACTGGGGTGATCTGTCCCGCTGTTGGGGCCGGGAGCGTCCTGGGAGACTGAGCGGGCACGTTTTCCGTCTTCGGGGGAGGTCGGCCCGGGTGATCCTCACGGTCACGCTGAACACCGCTCTCGACATCACCTATCGCGTACGGTCGCTGCGGCCGCACACCAGCCACCGGGTCAGGGAGGTCGTCGAACGCCCGGGCGGCAAAGGGCTGAACGTGGCCCGGGTGCTGGCCGCGCTCGGCCATGAGGTGACGGTCACCGGCTTCACGGGCGGCGCGACGGGCCGTACCGTCCAGGACCTGCTCACCGCCGTCCCCGGCCTGGTGGACGCGCTCGTGCCGGTCACCGGGGCGACCCGGCGCACGATCGCGGTCGTGGACGAGCAGTCCGGCGACACCACGCAGCTCAACGAACCGGGTCCCACGGTGACGTCGGCGGAGTGGTCCGCCTTCCAGGAGGCGTACGAGGATCTCGTGCCGTCCGTGTCGGCGGTCGCCCTGTGCGGGAGCCTGCCCCCGGGGGTGCCGGTGGGGGCGTACGCGGGCCTGATCCGCACGGCGAAGGCGGCCGGGGTCCCGGTGCTCCTGGACACCAGCGGCGAGGCACTGCGCCGCGGGGTCGCCGCCCGCCCGGACATCCTCAAGCCGAACGCCGACGAACTGGCCGAACTGACCGGCTCCCACGACCCGTTGCGCGCGCCCCAGGACGCGCGGCGGCGGGGGGCGCGGGCGGTCGTGGCCTCCCTCGGCAGGGACGGCCTCCTCGCGGCGACCCCCGAGGGCCGCTGGCGAGCCACCCCACCGGCCCCCCTCCGCGGCAACCCGACCGGCGCGGGCGACTCGGTGGTGGCGGGCCTGCTGTCGGGCCTGACGGACCAACTCCCCTGGCCGGACCGGCTGTCCCGGGCGGTCGCCCTGTCGGCGGCGACCGTACTGGCCCCGACCGCGGGCGAGTTCGACCGCGCCGCCTACGAGGACCTGCTGGACCGCATCACGGTCACGGGAGAGGTCAGCGCGGCGTGACGCTCACTGGTCGACGTTCTCCCGCACGGAGAACTGGTCGAGCAGGGCGTTGCACTGGTTGCCCTGCTGGCAGGAGAGCTGGATGGTGTTGGTGCCCTTGGTCAGGGTGACCTGGGCCCAGGTCTCCTGCCATTCGTTGGCGGGGAGCCCGCCGAAGTTCTTCATGTTCAGCGGCCGGGAGGCGGACTTCCCGTTGACCGTCACCGTGGCATTGGCGTCCTCGGCGGGGAGGCTGTAGCGGACGTAGACCCGGTAGACGCCGGCCTTCTTGATGCCGTTGACCGTCCAGGTGACCGAGGCGCCGACCTGGTTGAAGCCCTGGACGTAGACGCCGCCGTCGGACTTGGCGCCCTTCACGTCGGACGCCGTGCCGGGGCCGCCCTCCAGGCGCATGGTCTTGACGTCGGCCTGCGGGAGTTCGGCGGCTTCCTCCGTCGACGACGCCGACGGGCTGGGCTGCGAGCTCTGGGACGCGCTCGGGGTGGTCCCCGCCTGGTTGCCGGTGTCCTTCTTGTCGTCGTCGCCGCCGAGCATGGCCACGCCGATGCCGATGACGACCGCCGCGACCACCGCGATCGCGCCGATCAGCAGGCCCTTGGTGTTGGGGCCGCCGCTGCGGCCGCCCCCGCCGTGGCCCGGCATGGGCTGCTGGCTGGTGGGGGCCGAGCCCGGGAAGGTCTCCGGGGCCGCGTAGTGGGCGCTCGGCTGGCCGTAGGCGCCCTGCTGCTGCGGGACCTGGCCGTACGCCGCGGTGGGCGCGGTGGGCGCCTGCGCCGGCGGCTGCTGGCCGTACTGGCGCTGACCGACCGCGCGCACTCTGTTGACGGAGTTCGGGTAGCCGTAGCCGCCGGAGGGCGGTTGGGCCCCGTTGGCCTGGCCGTCGGCGTAGAGGTAGCCGAACGGGTCGTCGTCCTCGGGCGTGCTCGCGCCGTTGTTGCCGGACGTCATCCCTTGGTACTCCTCAAGCAGGTGCGATCGGATGCGATACGTGGAGTCAGAATGGCGAGCCTACCCGCTCCTGATGGCCCAAACGGGTGACTCGGATCGCATCGGCTCGCTGACCTGGGGCTCAGCCCGCGCGTCTGTGTTGTTTGGGACGAGATCGTTTCTCGACGTACATCCGCTCGTCGGCCGACTTCAACACTTCGTCCGCGGTCATGCCGCAGTGCGCCCAGCCGATACCGAAGCTGGCACCGACCCGCACGGCCCGTCCCTCGGCCCGGATCGGCTGGATGATCTCGTTGCGCAGGCGTACGGCGAGATCGGCGGCGTCGGCCTTGCCGAGGCCGTCGGCGAGGATCACGAACTCGTCGCCGCCGAGCCGGGCCACGGTGTCGCCGTCGCGGACGCACTGGGACAGCCGCCGGGCGACCTCGATGAGGACCGCGTCGCCCGCGTTGTGCCCGAACCGGTCATTGATCGACTTGAAGCCGTCGAGGTCGCAGAAGAGCACCGCGAGCCCCTTGGTGCCGTCGTCGCGCTCCCCCTCGGGGGCGACGGTGTGCACATGGTGGTCGAAGGCGTCGTACGCCTCAGCGCCCCCCGGCCGGTAGTCGAAGCCGTGGCCGGCCGCGTCGAAGGCGGGGTGCCCGAAGGCGGCGTCTACCGGCTCCAGGGCCCCGGTGTGGGCGGCACGCTGACAGAGCCGGGAGGACAGCCGCGAGCGCAGCTCGGCGGAGTTCGGCAGGCCGGTCAGCGAGTCGTGGGAGGCGCGGTGGGCGAGCTGCATCTCCCGCTGCTTGCGCTCCGCGATGTCCTCGACATGGGTGAGCAGGAAGCGCGGGCCGTCGGC
>NZ_JBHUXV010000168.1:0-16571 GCF_042669125.1 Streptomyces sp. NPDC057253
TCGTACAGCCGTCACGGCGGCCGTAGGTGAAGGCCTCGCCGTCGTCGTCGCCGGTCAGCTCCAGCACGAGGTCGGGGTCGTCCTGGACGACCGCGCCCCCGAACCGTGCGCAGGCCTCCGTGACCTCTGCGCGGACCGTGTCCACCAGGGGTCCGGAGCCGCGGATCAGGGTCCGCCGGGTGCCGATCGGCCGGAACGCACCGTCCGGCAGCCAGGCCGGATCGACACCCTGCATGGGACCCCCAACGCCGTTGCTCAGGCGAGCAGTTCGACCTCCGATACGACCGCCTCGCCGTCGAACACCAGACGGTACTTCCCGTACGTACCCGGAGACCTCACGGTGAACGCCCGTGTCTGCCGGTCCCATGCGAAGGACTCCCCGGCCCTGCGGTCGAGGGTCTTCCACGTGGTGCCGTCGGTGGAGCCCTGGAGCGTCCAGCCGGTCGGCGCCTTCGTGCGGTCCGACGACGAGGTCACCGTGTACTGGACCCCCTTGACCGCGTCGGACACCGGAAGGTCGACCGAGGTCACCGTCGCGTCCGTCGCCGAGGAGTTGTCGAACAGCGCCCCGTCACCGGAGAGCACGTCCGCACGCGGCGTCGGCACCTCGTCGTCCTGGGTGATCGACACCGGGCCCGCGTTCTTCCCCGTGCCCCACTTCGACGGCCGGGGGCCCATGGCGAAGTCCAGGACGGCACCCTTGGCCAGCACCGAGTGAGGGAGCGAAGTCGACGTCCAGGGCTTGCCGTTGACCTTCAGATTCTGCACGTAGACGTTCCGCGCGCTGTTCTCCGGCGCCCTGACCACCAGGTCCCGGCCGTTCTCCAGATGGACCGTCGCCTTGGTGAACAGCGGGGAGCCGACGGCGTATTCGCCGCTGCCCATCACCAGCGGATAGAAGCCCAGCGCCGAGAACAGGTACCAGGCCGACTGCTCGCCGTTGTCCTCGTCACCGTGGTAGCCCTGCCCGATCTCGCTGCCGACGTACAGCCGCGAGAGCACCTCACGGACGTTGCGCTGCGTCTTCCAGGGCTGACCGGCCGCGTCGTACATGTAGTTGACGTGGTGGGCGACCTGGTTGGAGTGCCCGTACATGCCCATCCGGACGTCCCGCGCCTCGGTCATCTCGTGGATGACACCGCCGTAGGAGCCGACGAACTCCGGCGAGGCCGTCTCCGGCGTCGAGAAGTACGCGTCCAGCTTGTCGGCGAGACCCGAGCGGCCGCCGTACAGGTTGGCGAGGCCCCGGCTGTCCTGCGGGGCGGTGAAGGCGTAGCCCCAGCCGTTGGTCTCGGTGTAGTCGTAGCCCCACACCCGCGGGTCGTACTTCGAGGACTCGACGCGCCACTCACCCGAAGCACCGCGCCCCTGGAAGAAACCGGCCTTCGAGTCGAAGAGGTTCACGTAGTCCCGGGCCCGGTTGAGGAAGTACTCCGACTCCTCCTTGTAGCGCTTCTCTCCCGTCTTCGCGTACAGCGCCTGTCCCATCCGCGCGATGCCGTAGTCGTTGAGGTAGCCCTCCAGCGCCCAGGACAGGCCCTCATGGGTGTCGGTGCTGGTGTAGCCGAGGAAGGGCGAGGTCTCCATGCCCTTGCGGCCCACACCGGAGGACGGGGGCGCGACCGTGGCGTTCTTCAGGGCCGCGTCGTACGCCGACTTCGCGTCGAAGTCCACGCCCTTGACGTACGCGTCCGCGAAGGCCACGTCCGAGGAGGTGCCGGTCATCAGGTCCGCGTAGCCGGGGGAGGACCAGCGCGAGGTCCAGCCGCCGTCCTTGTACTGCTGCACGAACCCGTCGACCATCTCGCCCGCCTGAGAGGGCGTCAGCAGTGAGTACGCCGGCCAGGTGGTCCGATAGGTGTCCCAGAAGCCGTTGTTGACGTACACCTTGCCGTCCACGATCTTCGCCCCGGTGTGCGTCGGGGTGTCGGGGGACGGCATCGGGGAGAACGGGGACGCGTACCGGTACGTCGAACCCACCTTCTCGAAGCCGGAGTTGGGGTACAGGTACAGCCGGTACAGGCTGGAGTACAGCGTGGTCAGCTGGTCCTCGGTGGCCCCCTCCACCTCGACCCTGCCGAGGATCCGGTCCCAGGCGCGTTGCGCGGCCCCCTTCACGTCGTCGAAGGAGGTGCCGTCCGGGATCTCCTGGCGCAGGTTGTCCTTGGCCTGGTCGAGGCTGATGAGGGAGGTGGCGATGCGCAGGGTGACGGTCCGGTCCTTGAAGCGCAGATACCCCTTGACGCCGCTGGACGCCCCGTCCACCACCGGCTGGTCGAACACGCCGTAGACGAACAGCCGGGTCGCTCCCGTCGACAGCCCGGACTTCACGTCCGAGTAGCCCGTGAAGGTCCCGCTCTCCTTGTCGAGCGTGAGCCCCGCCTGGTCCGTGACGTTGTCGAAGAGGACGCTCGCGTCGTCGACCGGGTAGCTGAAGCGCAGCACCGCCGCGTGGTCGGTGGGCGTCATCTCCGCCCTCAGCCCGTTCTCGAACCGGACCCCGTAGTAGTACGGCCGCGCGGTCTCGTTCTCGTGCCGGAACGCCAGCTCACGCGCCTCCCGGCCGGTGTCCGGAGTGCCGGACGCGACGGACGGCATCACCTGGAAGGTCTGCCGGTCGCCCATCCACGGGCTCGGCTCGTGGCTCGCGCTGAACGCCTGGATGGTCGGCAGGTTGTCGGCGTTGTTCGCACGTGCGTAGTCGTAGAGCCAGCTCAGCGAGCCGGCGTTGGTCACCGGCGTCCAGAAGTTGAAGCCGTGCGGCACGGCCGTCGCCGGGAAGTTGTTGCCGCGCGAGAAGCCTCCGCTGGAGTGGGTGCCGCGGGTGGTGAGCGCGTAGTCGGACAGATGCGCCTTCGGCTTCTCCGGCGCGGCCCGCTCCAGCGTCACGTCGTCGAGCCAGCCCCGGAACTTCGCGGGCCCGCTCGGGGAGTCGTAGGCGACGAGGATCCGGTCGACGGTCTTCCCGGCCGCAACCGATCCGATCCGCGCGACCACGTTGTTCCACTGGTTGACGTACAGCGCCTTCGACGCGCCCTGCCCCTGCGGCGAGAGCGTGAAGCCGTGCTGGTCACGCGCTCCGAGGCGGCTCAGGAAGGTGCCGTCGGTGAAGGCCAGGTCCACCGAGACGTTGGTGGCGTCGTAGTCCCGGTCGCCGTCCGCCATCGACGGGAAGATCCGGTAGGACAGCCGGGTGAGCGCGTCGACCCGCACGTTCACGTCGAAGACCTTGTTGTACGAGTACGCGCGCCCGTCCGCGATGTGCCGACCGGCGTAACGCAGAGCTCTCTTTCCGGTGAATCCGGCGCTCGCCTTCGCGGTGGGCGATCCGCTCGGACCGCGGTCGACCAGCGAGAGCATCTCCGGCGGCACCGGCCCCTCGCCGCCGCCGATGGAGAACTGCACGTCGGCGAGCTGGACGATGCCGGAGGCGCCGTTGTTCGCGGTGATGTCGAGCCGGAAGTGCCGGTACTCGGCGACGGCGTCCGCGGGGATGTCGTACGACTTCGTCTGGTAGCGCTCGGCGAAGGTCTCGCCCGCCCGGCTGTCGAGGGTCTTCCAGTCCTTGCCGTCCGTGGAGCCCTTGAGCGTCCAGTCCCTAGGGTCGCGCTCGGCGAAGTCGTTGGCCGAGGTGAGGGCGTAGGTGACCGCCTTCACCGGCTTGTCCAGATCGAACTCCACCCAGCCGGTGGAGGCGAAGGCCAGCCACTTGGTGCCCGGCTCGCCGTCGGCGAGGTTCTCCTTCACCTCGCCGCCGGAGGTGTTCTCCGCGCTCGCCCGGACGTCGGTGACCTGGTCGGTGACATTGCCCGGGATGCCGGTCCGGTATCCGCCGTCCACGCCGGCGGACCTGCCCCCGTCGACGGTGCTGATCCAGTCGGGGGCCGGGTCGCCCGCCTCGAAGGAGGAGCTGAACCCCTGAGCGGCCGGGGCGGGAGCCTCGGGCAGGGCCACCGCCGCGCCCTGGGAGCCCACCGTCACGCAGAAGGCGGCCGTGATCACGACCGCCGTACTCCGTCTGAGCCGAGTTCTGTACCGAGCCATGGGCGTGTACCCTCCCTGCACCAGGATGGACAACGTTGTCAGGCAATCCGTGCAAGGATCAGTAGGGGCCCAAGTGCACAGTGATGTCAAGGGTGTTGGCTGTGGCATTCGAGGCCTATGTCGCGGATTTTTCCGGCAAGCTTCGCACAGGGCGCTCATATTTCCGCGAGGTCTCAACTCGAAAACACCCACGGCCAACCTTGCGTTCGATCTTGCTCCGTCGACCGGAAGTGGACTATACCTGTCGGCGATTCACCCCACTCGCACGAACCTCTTGCACGAACCTGCTTGACCTGACCGCGGTGCCGGGGAGGATCCGGTTCACCGCCTGAGTCCTGGAGAAGGCGAGGACTTGAGCATGGGATCCACTTCCGCAGACAGCCACGGTGGAGAGGGTGTAGGCCGCCGCGATCTGATCAAGCGGTCCGCCGCGCTCGGACTGGCCACCGTTCCCGCGACCGCATTTCTGTCCGCCTGCGCGAGCGGCGGCGGCGACGAATCGAGCGACGACAGCACCAAGGGCACCACGTCCAAGGAAAACCCCTTCGGCGCGGCCAAGGGCAGCAAACTCGACGTCGTGATCTTCAAGGGCGGCTACGGCGACGACTACGCCAAGGCGTGGGAGGCCGATTTCCAGAAGAAGCTCGGGATCACCTCCACCCACACCGGCACCCAGGAGATCACCGGAAAGCTCCAGCCGCGCTTCAACGCGGGCAACCCGCCGGACATCGTCGACGACTCGGGCGCCCAGCAGATCAAGGTCGACGTCCTCTACAAGAACGGGCAGCTGCTCGACCTCGCCGAGGTCCTGGACGCACCCGCGATCGACGACCCGAGCAAGAAGGTCCGCGACCTGATCATCCCGGGCACGCTCGACGCCGGCCTCCAGGGCGGCAAGATCGTCGCCCTCAACTACATCTACACCGTCTGGGGCCTGTGGTACTCCGGCAAGCTCTTCAAGGAGAAGGGCTGGGAGGAGCCCAAGACCTGGGACGACTTCCTCGCCGTCTGTCAGGACGCCAAGAAGCAGGGCATCGGCGGCCTCGCCCACCAGGGCAAGTACCCGTACTACATCAACGTCGCCATCATGGACCTGATCGCCAAGAAGGGCGGTCTGGACGCCATGAAGGCGATCGACAACCTCGACCCGAAGGCCTTCGTCGGCTCCGACGCGGCCCAGGCCGGCGTCGAGGCGATCTACGAGGTCGTGGAGAAGGGTCTGTTGATGCCGGGCACCAACGGCCTCACCCACACCGAGTCCCAGACCCGCTGGAACCAGTACAAGGCCGCCTTCATCACCTGCGGTTCCTGGCTGGAGAACGAGCAGCTCAAGCAGACCCCGGCGGACTTCGACATGAAGTTCATGCCGATGCCGCTGCTGCCCGACAGCGCGCTGCCCTTCGAGGCGATCCGGGCCGGCTCCGGCGAGCCCTTCATCATCCCGGCGAAGGCCAAGAACCTCCCGGGGGCCAAGGAGTTCATGCGCCGCATGCTCTCCAAGGAGTGGTCGACCCTCTTCGCCAAGGAGGCCAACTCGCTCACCATCCTCAAGGACGGCGTCGACCCGAGCGTGAAGCTGCGCCCGGGCACCCAGTCCACCGTCGAGGCGTCCAAGGCGGCCGGTGACGACACCTTCCGTTACCTGTACACCGAGTGGTACAGCGAGATGGGCGCCGCCATCGAGGCCGCGTCGAACGAGCTGATGGCCAAGCGCATCCAGCCGAAGGAGTGGCTCAAGCGGGCCCAGGCCGCGGTCGACAAGCAGGCCAAGGACCCGGCCTCGAAGAAGAACCACCGGGACTGACCGCAACGCCGTTTCCCGGGCCGGAGAGATCCGGCCCGGGGAAGGACACCAGGGGCAGGAATCGCCAATGCGCAAAGGGCAGTACAGGTTCGTCGCGGGATTTCTCTTCGCTCCCGTGGCGCTCTATGTGATCTTCGTGATCTGGCCGTATGTCCAGACGTTCGGCTATTCGCTGACCGACTGGAAAGGGCAGTCGCAGACGTTCAAGTTCATCGGCCTGGACAACTACAAGGCGCTGTTCCAGGACGACGTCTTCATGCAGGCCATCTGGCACAACATCCTGTTCCTGATCTTCATCCCGGTGATCACCATTCTGCTCGCCCTGTTCTTCGCGTTCATGCTGAACGCGGGCGGGCGCAGCAAGGCCGGCGGGGTGCGGGGCGTCGCCGGATCGCAGGTCTACAAAGTCGTCTACTTCTTTCCGCAGGTCCTTTCCCTGGCGATCGTCGCCGTGCTGTTCAACGCGGTGTACCGCAGTGACGGCGGCGGTCTGCTCAACGGATTCCTGATCAAACTCGGCCTGGTCGACGCCGAGAATCCGATGGAATGGCTCAACGAGCCCAACCTGGTGCTGTGGATGCTGGTCATCGCCGTGGTCTGGCACGGCGTCGGCTTCTACCTGGTGCTCTTCTCGGCCGCCATGCAGTCCATCCCGAAGGACATCTACGAGGCCGCGCTCATCGACGGCGCGGGCCGCAACCAGTCGTTCTTCCGCATCACCCTGCCGCTGCTGTGGGACACCGTGCAGACCGCCTGGGTGTACCTGGGCATCGTCGCGATGGACATGTTCGTGCTGGTGTCGTCGATGACCCAGAACATGGGTGCCTACGGCGGCGGCCCCGACCACCACAGCGATGTGATGTCGACGGTGATGATGCGCAACTTCCAGTACTTCGGCAAGAGCGGATACGCCTGTGCGATGGGCGTCGTCATGCTGCTGCTCACCCTGGTCCTGTCCGTGGTCATGCTGCGTGTCACCCGCCGCGACCGCGTCGAGTTCTGAGCGGGAGAGATTGCGACGATGAGCGCACCCATCAAGGAGACCGCCGCCGTGCCGGCCCAGCGGACCACGGCCACGACCCCGACCCGCCCCGGCGGCGACCGCAGCGAGGGCGTCGTCCTGAACGCCTTCTCGCACGGCTTCCTCGCGCTGTGGGCCCTGCTGATCGTGCTGCCGCTGCTGTGGCTGGTGCTCAGCTCCTTCAAGACCGACGCGCAGATCGGCGGTTCGGCGTTCGGCTGGCCGCAGAACTGGTCCCTCGACGTCTTCGGACGCGCCTGGGACAAGGGCATCGGCGACTACTTCCTGAACACCGTCATCGTGCTGGTGTTCTCGGTGCCGCTGACGATGCTGCTGGGCTCCATGGCCGCCTACGTGCTGGCCCGCTACCAGTTCTGGGGCAATAGGTTCCTGTACTTCTTCTTCGTCGCGGGCGCGATGTTCCCGGTGTTCCTGGCCCTGGTCCCGCTGTTCTTCATGGTGAAGCGGCTGGACATGCTGAACACCTACCAGGGGCTGATCCTGGTGTACGTCGCCTACTCGATGCCGTTCACGGTGTTCTTCATGCACGCGTTCTTCCGGACGCTGCCCACGGCCGTCTTCGAGGCGGCGGTGCTCGACGGCGCCTCGCACACCCGGACCTTCTTCCAGGTGATGCTGCCGATGGCGAAGCCGGGACTGATCAGTGTCGGCATCTTCAACACCCTCGGCCAGTGGAACCAGTTCATCCTGCCGACGGTGCTGATGCAGCCGCAGAGCGGCGACGATCCGGAGCGCTATGTGCTCACCCAGGGCCTGATCCAGCTCCAGCAGCAGATGGGGTACGCCTCGGACCTTCCGGTGCTCTTCGCCGGGGTGACCATCGCGATGATCCCCATGCTGGTGGTGTACCTGTCCTTCCAGCGTCAGGTGCAGGCAGGGCTGACGTCGGCGACCTTGAAGTAGCGCTGCGCGAGCGCACACACGCACACCGTTCCCGGTTCCGGTGACGGTGTGCTCACGTGTGCCCTACGCCCCGGATACTGTTCAACCTCTTGACGGGAGGCGACCCGAACGGCTCAGCTTAGAGTTCACTAGTTGGACATAGACGGGGCCTCATCGATGCGGTCCCGCGCGCAGGAGGTCGTCGTGGAGACTCCGGGGTCGCAGTCGTCACTGCACCGAGCCAACCTGGAGCGGGTCGTTCGGGCCGTCCGGCTGGCCGGGTCGCTCACGCAGGCGGAGATCGCACGGACCACGGGACTGTCGGCCGCGACCGTCTCCAACATCGTCCGCGAGCTCAAGGACGGCGGAACCGTCGAGGTCACGCCCACGTCGGCGGGTGGCCGGCGGGCGCGCGCGGTCTCGCTGAGCGGGGACGCCGGCATTGTCATAGGGGTGGATTTCGGGCACACCCATCTGCGCGTCGCGGTCGGGAACCTCGCCCATCAGGTGCTCGCCGAGGAGTCCGAGCCGCTGGACGTGGACGCCTCCGCGCCCCAGGGGTTCGACCGGGCGGAACAGCTGGTCAACCGGCTGATCGAGGCGACCGGTGTGGACCGTACGAAGATCGCCGGGGTGGGCCTCGGCGTCCCCGGGCCCATCGACCTGGAGTCCGGCTCCCTGGGCTCCTCCGCGATCCTGCCGGGCTGGATCGGCACCAAGCCCGCCGAGGAGCTCCAGGGGCGCCTCGGCGTGCCCGTGCACGTGGACAACGACGCCAACCTCGGCGCCCTCGGTGAGCTGGTGTGGGGCAGTGGCCGGGGGGTCAGGGACCTGGCGTACATCAAGGTCGCGAGCGGTGTGGGCGCCGGACTGGTGATCAGCGGCAAGATCTACCGTGGCCCGGGTGGCACAGCAGGAGAAATCGGGCATATTACTCTTGATGAGTCCGGCCCCGTCTGCCGTTGCGGCAACCGCGGCTGCCTGGAGACCTTCGCGGCGGCGCGCTATGTGCTCCCGCTCCTTCAGTCCAGTCACGGCACCGACCTCACCATGGAAGGCGTAGTGCGACTCGCGCGGGACGGAGATCCTGGCTGCCGTCGGGTGATCGCCGACGTCGGCCGACACATCGGCAGTGGAGTCGCCAATCTCTGCAATTTGCTGAACCCGAGCCGAGTCGTCCTGGGCGGTGATCTCGCCGAGGCCGGTGAGCTGGTGCTCGGGCCGATCAGGGAGTCCGTCGGCCGCTACGCGATCCCCAGTGCGGCACGTCAACTGTCCGTGCTTCCAGGGGCACTTGGAGGTCGCGCGGAGGTGCTCGGAGCACTCGCCCTCGCACTCAGCGAAATGGGTGATTCGACCCTTTTGGACAGCACGCTGCACGCGGCGTCACCTGCGTTCACTTAGAGAACGCAGGAGGTCGTTGCCATCTCGTTAAGTATTTACTTCTTGACGTCGCACGTGCGGCCGAGTTGACTTCCAGCCACCTCGGCCGCAACGACGCGGCCTCGTCAGGGAGGTTTCTCAAGTGAACACGCTCATGCGTCGTGCTGCCGTATCCGTCGCGATCTCGGCGCTCGCCGTCTCGGCCGCGGCCTGTGGCAAGGCCGGCGACGACAACAGCAGCGACAGCAGCAGCTCGGGCTCCGGCTCCGGCAGCAAGTCGATCGGCCTGCTCCTGCCCGACAACGTCACCGCGCGGTACGAGAAGTTCGACAAGCCGTACTTCGAGGCCAAGGTCAAGGAGCTGTGCAGCGACTGCACCGTCTCCTACGCCAACGCCGCGGCCGACCCGGCCAAGCAGGCCCAGCAGATGAGCAGCATGGTCACCAAGGGCGTCAAGGTGATCGTGGTCTCGGCGCAGGACTCCGCCGCCATCAAGTCCTCCATCGCCTCCGCGGTGAGCAAGGGCGTCAAGGTCGTCGCGTACGACCGTCTGGCCCAGGGCCCGGTCTCCGCGTACGTCTCCTTCGACAACGTCAAGGTCGGCGAGCTCCAGGGCCAGGCCCTGCTCGACGCCCTCGGCTCCAAGGCGACCCCCAAGGCGAACGTCGTCATGATCAACGGTGACGACGCCGACCCGAACGCCGCGCAGTTCAAGGAAGGCGCGCACAAGATCCTCGACGGCAAGGTCAAGATCGCCTACGAGCAGTCGGGCCTCTGGAAGGACACCGTCGCCGCGCAGAAGATGTCGGCCGCCATCACCCAGCTGGGCGCCAAGAACATCGCGGGCGTCTACGCCGCCAACGACGGCATGGCCGGTGGTATCGCCAACACCCTCAAGGGCGCGGGCATCAGCACCATCCCGCTGACCGGTCAGGACGCCGAGCTCGCCGCCATCCAGCGGATCGTCGCCGGCACCCAGTCCGCCACGGTCTACAAGGCCTACAAGCCCGAGGCCGACAACGCCGCCGAGCTCGCGGTCAACCTCCTCCAGGGCAAGGACATCAAGTCCCTGGCCGACACCGAGGTCACCAGCGGCTCCGGCGACAAGGTCCAGGCGAAGCTGCTGACCCCCGTCTCCGTGACCGTCAAGAACATCAAGGACACGGTCGTCAAGGACGGTCTCTACACCGTCGCCCAGATCTGCACCGCGGACTACGCCGCCGCGTGCAAGAAGGCCGGCCTCCAGTAAGAGCCGCCAAAGCCCCCGGGGCGAGTCCCGCAGCGGACCCGCCCCGAGGGCAGGCACAGAGCCTGTCCGGTGCCCGCACCGCCTTCATACCCCGCTGCGGGGCGGGCACCGGACGGAAGCATGGCGGACGCAGCCGTTGCCAAAGGGCACCGGCCGCGCGCATGTTCGACTTGTAAATCAGTGCTTACGGCGCAACTCGTCCCACGAGTGCTGTAAGCACAACCCTCCGCGCCTTACCCCAAGCGCGGCATCCCCGCCGGTCAGGCGGCGAAGGAGATGGTTCACGTGTCCGCTACGCCCGTGCTGGCGTTGCGCGGAGTCTCCAAGCGATTCGGTGCGGTGCAGGCACTCACCGATGTCGAACTGGAGGTCCACGCCGGAGAAGTGGTCGCCCTGGTCGGCGACAACGGCGCCGGAAAGTCGACGCTGGTCAAGACGATCGCCGGTGTCCACCCCATCGATGAGGGCGTCATCGAATGGGACGGCAAGCCGGTCAGCATCAACAAGCCGCACGACGCCCAGGGACTCGGCGTCGCGACGGTCTACCAGGACCTCGCGCTGTGCGACAACCTCGACGTGGTCGGCAATCTGTACCTCGGACGCGAGCTGCTGCGCCGCGGCGTCATCGACGAGGTCACGATGGAGAAGAACTCGCGTGAGCTGCTGAACACGCTCTCCATCCGCATCCCGAGCGTCCGCATCCCGATCGCGAGCCTCTCCGGTGGTCAGCGTCAGGTCGTCGCCATCGCGCGCGCCCTGATCGGCGACCCCAAGGTCGTGATCCTGGACGAGCCCACCGCCGCTCTCGGCGTCGAGCAGACCGCGCAGGTCCTCGACCTGGTCGAGCGGCTGCGCGAGCGCAACCTCGCCGTGATCCTCATCAGCCACAACATGGCCGACGTGAAGGCGGTCGCCGACACCGTCGCCGTGCTGCGCCTGGGCAAGAACAACGGCTCCTTCTCGGTGAAGGACACCAGTCAGGAAGAAATCATCTCCGCGATCACGGGTGCCACGGACAACGCCGTCACCCGTCGTGCGGGACGTCGCAACGCGGAGGCGGCAAAGTGAGCGACACGTCGAAGGTTTCCAAGGCGGAGACGGAAGGTCAGGCGCCCCAGACAACGGTCGCGCCCGCCGACGATCCCACCGCCGCGCCGGTCTCGGTCGTCGACCCCCGGCTGCTGGTCCGCGAAGAGGGCTTCAAGGGCTACTGGACCGAGTTCACCCGCAAGGTCAAGGGCGGTGAGCTGGGCTCGCTGCCGGTGGTCGTCGGCCTGATCGTCATCTGGGCGATCTTCCAGTTCAAGAACGACCGCTTCCTGAGCGCCGACAACCTCTCCAACATCAGCTACTACCTCTCGGCCACCGGCATGATCGCCATCGGCCTGGTGTTCGTGCTGCTGCTCGGCGAGATCGACCTGTCGGTCGGTTCCGTCAGCGGTCTGGCGTCCACACTGTTCGCGGTGTGGGTCGTCAACCACGGCATGAACGTCTGGCTGGCGCTCGTCCTGGCGGTCATCACCGGCATCGCCATCGGCGCGCTGCACGGCTGGTTCTTCGCCAAGATCGGCGTACCGGCGTTCGTCGTCACCCTGGCGGGTCTGCTCGGCTGGAACGGTCTGATGCTGTGGCTGCTGGGCTCCAGCGGCACCATCAACATCCCGTCCGACTCGGGTCCGATCCACCTGTTCGGCCAGAGTTCGTTCTTCATGGACCAGGCCATCATCGGCGCCTACCTGCTGGCCGGCCTCGCCGTCGTGCTGACCCTCGTCGGCAACTTCAGCGAGCAGCGGCGCCGCAAGGCCGCGGGCGTGCCCTTCCGGCCGACCGGCGAGATCCTGGTGCGCGTCGGCGCGCTCGCCGTCGCGTCCTTCGTGGCCGCCGCCGTGCTGAACAACGCCTCGGGTGTCTCCAACTCACTGGTGATCTTCCTGGCGGCGCTGGTGGTCGTCGACTTCGTGCTCCGCCGCACCACGTACGGCCGTCAGGTCTTCGCGGTGGGCGGCGGCATCGAGGCCGCGCGCCGTGCCGGTATCAGCGTGCCGATGGTCCGGATCACCGTCTTCGCCATCTCCGGCGGTTTCGCCGCGATCGGCGGTATGTTCTTCGCCGGCCAGACCGCGAGCGCCACGCTCAGCGCCGGCGGCGGCAACACCCTGATGCTCGCCATCGCGGCGGCCGTCATCGGCGGTACGAGCCTCTTCGGCGGCCGCGGTTCGGTGTGGTCCGCCCTCCTGGGCATGCTGGTCATCCAGTCCATCACGACCGGTCTCGACCTGCTGAACATGAACGCCTCGATCCAGTACATGATCACCGGTGGCGTGCTGCTCGGCGCGGTCGTCATCGACTCCGTCTCGCGCAGGTCCCAGAAGGCCTCGGGTCGCGGATGACGTCGTAGGACCCCCCTCGGGGGAAGATCCACTTGCCCGGCACCCAAAAGGTGCCGGGCAAGTTCGTTGTCGGAGAACATTAGACTCGACACGCCCGGCAAAGCTCGATCAGCTCTACTGCAAGGAGGCACGGGTGCCGCTGCTGACCCGTATCAGGGGACCGCGCGATCTGGACCGGCTCAGCCTTGAGGAGCTGGACCAGCTGGCGGAGGAGATCAGGAGCTTCCTCGTCGGCGCCGTTTCCAAGACCGGTGGGCACCTGGGGCCCAACCTCGGTGTGGTCGAGCTGACCATCGCGCTGCACCGCGTCTTCGACTCGCCCAAGGACCGGGTGCTCTTCGACACAGGGCACCAGTCCTATGTGCACAAGCTGCTCACCGGCCGCCACGACTTCTCGAAGCTGCGCTCCAAGGGCGGCCTCTCCGGCTACCCCTCGCGCGCCGAGTCCGAGCACGACGTCATCGAGAACAGCCACGCCTCGACCGTGCTCGGCTGGGCCGACGGCCTCGCGAAAGCCAACCAGGTGCTCAAACGGGACGACCACGTCGTCGCCGTCATCGGTGACGGCGCCCTCACCGGCGGCATGGCCTGGGAGGCGCTGAACAACATCGCCGACGCCAAGGACCGCCCGCTGGTCATCGTCGTCAACGACAACGAGCGCTCCTACGCGCCGACCATCGGCGGCCTCGCCAACCACCTGGCGACCCTGCGCACCACCGACGGCTACGAGCGCTTCCTGGCCCGCGGCAAGGACCTCCTGGAGCGCACCCCGGTCGTCGGCCGCCCCCTCTACGAGACCCTGCACGGCGCGAAGAAGGGCCTCAAGGACTTCATCGCGCCCCAGGGCATGTTCGAGGATCTCGGCCTGAAATACGTCGGCCCCATCGACGGCCACGACATCGAGGCCCTGGAGTCGGCGCTGGCCCGCGCCAAGCGGTTCGGCGGCCCGGTGATCGTGCACTGCCTCACCGAGAAGGGCCGCGGCTACGAACCCGCCGAGCAGGACGAGGCCGACCGCTTCCACGGCATCGGCCCGATCCACCCGGACACCGGCCTGCCCATCAAGGCCGCCGCCGCCAGCTGGACCTCCGTCTTCGGCGACGAGATGGTCAAACTCGGCCAGGAGCGCGAGGACATCGTCGCCATCACCGCGGCCATGCTCCAGCCGGTCGGCCTCAAGAAGTTCGCGGACACCTTCCCGGACCGCATCTACGACGTCGGCATCGCCGAGCAGCACGCGGCCGTCTCCGCGGCGGGCCTCGCGACCGGGGGACTGCACCCGGTCTTCGCCGTCTACGCCACCTTCCTCAACCGCGCCTTCGACCAGGTCCTCATGGACGTCGCCCTGCACAAGTGCGGGGTGACCTTCGTGCTCGACCGGGCCGGCGTCACCGGCGACGACGGCGCCTCCCACAACGGCATGTGGGACATGTCCATGCTCCAGGTCGTCCCGACCCTGCGGCTGGCCGCCCCGCGCGACGCCGAGCAGCTGCGCGCCCAGCTCCGCGAGGCCGTCCAGGTCAAGGACGCGCCCACCGTGCTGCGCTACTCCAAGGGCGTCGTCGGCCCCGCCGTACCCGCCGTGGGCACGGTCGGCTCCATGGACGTCCTGCGCGAGCCCGGCACGGACACGCCCGACGTGCTCCTCGTCTCCGTGGGCGCCCTCGCCCCCATGTGCCTGGAGATCGCCGGTCTGCTCGACCAGCAGGGCATCTCCACCACCGTCGTCGACCCGCGCTGGGTCAAGCCGGTGGACGAGGCCATGGCCCCGCTCGCCGAGCGGCACCGGGTGGTCGTCACCGTCGAGGACAACTCCCGCGTCGGCGGCGTCGGCTCGGCGGTCGCCCAGGCCCTGCGCGACGCGGGGGTGGACGTCCCGCTGCGCGACTTCGGCATCCCGCCGCGCTTCCTCGACCACGCCTCCCGCGCCGAGATCATGGCGGAGATCGGGCTGACCGCGCCCGACATCGCCCGCCAGGTCACCGGCCTGGTCTCCAAGCTGGACGGCCGGTACGACGACGCACACGCCGAGGTGGAGCCCGCCCGGGACTAGAGACCCGTATGGGCCGGTCAGACCACTCTTGACAGTGGTGTGGCCGGCCCATTCGCGTGAATCCGCCTGTGCCGGGGCATACGACCTACGCCCCCTCTCGATCATGTCGAGGACGACACAGCGTGGGAGGTCACCGTGAGCAGCACCCTCTTCCGGACGAAGAAGGTCGAGCAGTCCATCCGCGATACCGAGGAGCCAGAGCACGCGCTCAAGAAATCCTTGTCAGCGCTGGATCTGACCGTCTTCGGCGTCGGTGTCATCATCGGCACCGGCATCTTCGTCCTGACCGGCACCGTCGCCAAGAACAACGCCGGCCCGGCGGTCGCCCTGGCCTTCGTGGTCGCCGGGGTCGTCTGCGCGCTCGCCGCGCTCTGCTACGCCGAGTTCGCCTCCACCGTCCCGGTGGCGGGATCGGCGTACACCTTCTCCTACGCCTCCCTCGGGGAACTGCCCGCCTGGATCATCGGCTGGGACCTCGTCCTGGAGTTCGCGCTCGGCACCGCGGTGGTCGCCGTCGGCTGGTCCGGCTACATCGCCTCGCTGCTGGACAACGCGGGCATCCATCTGCCGGAGGCGCTCAGCGGGCGGGACGGGGCCGACGGCTTCGGCTTCGACATCCTCGCCGCGCTGCTGGTCCTGGTGCTCACCGGGATCCTGGTGCTCGGCACCAAGCTCTCCGCGCGCGTGACCTCGCTCGTGGTCGCGATCAAGGTCACGGTCGTGCTGACCGTGATCGTCGCCGGTGCCTTCTTCATCGAGGGTGACAACTACGACCCGTTCATCCCGAAGTCCCAGGCGGTCGAGGCGGGCGGCAGCCTCCAGGCCCCGCTCATCCAGCTGATGTTCGGCTGGGCGCCCTCCAACTTCGGCGTGATGGGCATCTTCACGGCCGCGTCGGTCGTGTTCTTCGCCTTCATCGGCTTCGACGTGGTCGCCACGGCGGCGGAGGAGACCCGCAACCCGCAGCGGGACATGCCCCGCGGCATCCTCGGCTCCCTGCTCATCTGCACGACGCTCTACGTGGCCGTGTCGATCGTGGTGACCGGCATGCAGAAGTACACCGACCTGTCCATCACGGCACCGCTCGCGGACGCCTTCAAGGCCACCGGGCACCCGTGGTTCGCGGGCTTCATCAGCTTCGGCGCCGCGGTCGGCCTGACGACGGTGTGCATGATCCTGCTCCTGGGCCAGACCCGGGTGTTCTTCGCGATGAGCCGGGACGGACTGCTGCCGACGTTCTTCTCCCACGTCCACCCGAAGTTCCGCACCCCGCACCGCCCGACCATCCTGCTCGGCGTGATCATCGCGATCGTCGCCGGCTTCACACCGCTCAGCGAACTCGCCGAACTGGTCAACATCGGCACGCTGTTCGCGTTCGTGGTGGTGGCGATCGGCGTGATCATCCTGCGCAAGTCGCGCCCCGACCTGCCCCGCGCCTTCCGCACCCCGTGGGTCCCGGTCGTCCCGATCCTGTCGGTCCTGGCCTCCCTGTGGCTGATGCTCAACCTGCCGGCGGAGACGTGGCTGCGGTTCGCGATCTGGATGGTGCTGGGGTTCGCGGTGTATTTCCTGTACGGCCGCACGCACAGCCGCCTGAACCAGCGGGCCGAGACGGAGGAGGCTGCGTAGGGTTCGTTGTCGGCTGCGGGCCGGTGGGGCCTGGTCGCGCAGTTCCCCGCGCCCCTGGGTAGGTTGCAGCCCACCTTTTCAGGGGCGCGGGGAAC